>CALPQA020000066.1 GCA_943325595.2 Auritidibacter sp. Marseille-P8566 | reverse complement strand
TTTCCTCCATAGATATTTGGTTCCCATTCCCCATCTTTTCGAGAGTAATCTAAATACAACATAGAAGCAACGGCATCCACGCGCAAGGCATCGGCATGATAGTGTTGCAACCAAAATAAGGCGTTGCTTATTAAAAAAGATCGAACCTCGTTGCGTCCATAATTAAAAACCAAACTTTTCCAATCAGGGTGGTATCCTTTTTTAATATCGGGATGTTCATAAAGGTTCGAACCATCGAAGAATCCTAAACCGTGAGCATCATCGGGAAAATGTGACGGAACCCAATCCAGAATAACGCCAATTCCAGCTTTATGCAAACTATCCACTAAATGCATGAAATCTTGCGGATTTCCGAAGCGAGAAGTAGGCGCAAAATAACCTACCAATTGATACCCCCAAGAAGGATCATAAGGAAATTCCATAATGGGCATAAACTCAACGTGAGTAAAGCCAGTTTCTTTAACATAACCAACTAAATCTTCTGCAAATTCGCGATAAGTCAAAAACCGATTGTCCTCTGGATGTCGTTTCCAAGAACCCAAATGAACTTCATAAACAGAAAATGGCTGGTCTAATCCGTTGTGTTTTTCCCTAGAATTCATCCACTTTGTATCTTTCCATTTGAAATCTAAATCCCAAACTATGGAAGCGGTGTTAGGTGGATTTTCGCAATAAAACGCAAAAGGATCGGCCTTTTCGGTAACTATTCCGTTGTTATTAGATTGGATTTTATATTTATAAGTTGTCCCTTTTGTAAGGTGTGGAATAAATCCCTCCCAAATTCCAGATTCGTCCCATCGCACTTCTAAAACATGTTCACCTTGCGTCCAGTAATTGAAATCTCCAACCACCGAAACAGAATGGGCTGTAGGTGCCCAAACGGCAAAATAAACCCCTTTTACACCATCAACTGTCAACAAATGAGCGCCTAGTTTTTCATAGAGGCGAAAATGTTTTCCAGCTTTAAATAAATTAATGTCAAAATCAGTAAAAAGGGAATGCGAGATAACTTTGTTCATATAAAATTGGTATTATTCTGCTTATTTGCAAATGAAAATGGTTATCGAATTTCAAAATTATCTGGAAGTACTGCGCCATTTTTTATGACTACAATTCCATCTTTTACAGCATATAAAGGATGAATCGCATCTTCAAGATGTGTACCGCCGTTAATGTAAACATCATTTCCTATTCGGCAATTTTTATCTACTAAGGCTTTATTAATGTAACAACGTTCACCAATTCCAATCAATTGTTTGTTGTTTTTTATATCTTCATTCATTTCATCGATACTTTGATATTGGTCGTTCCCCATAATATAACTATTTTGGATAACGGTATCATCACCTATTCTGGAACGATTTCCAATCACAGAATGCACAATTTCTTTGGCATTTAAAATGCAACCTTCGGAAATTAAAGATCTTTCAATAGTAGCATTTTTAAACTTTGTTGGTGGCAATAATCGTGGTCTGGTAAATATTTTATTGTCATTGTCAAATAAATTGAATTTAGGAACATCATCTGTGAGTCCAATATTAGCTTCAAAAAATGAATCTATATTTCCGATATCTGTCCAATAACCTTCATATTGGAAGCTGTATATTTTTTTATTTCCAACAGCTTGAGGGATAATTTCTTTGCCAAAATCTTTCGTATTTGGATTGGACATAATATCAACTAGCAATTTCTTGTTGAAAATATAAATTCCCATGGATGCCAAATAGTGTTTGCCCTCGCTTTTCATTTGGTCACTCACATCTGATTTCCAATCTGGAAGTAATTCTTTAGCTGGTTTTTCGATGAAAGATTCGATACAACTTTCTGAATTGGTTTTCAAAATTCCAAATTCAGGAGCATCTTTGTCGTTAACAGGCAAAGTAGCTATAGAAATATCTGCTTCATTCTTAATGTGATCTTCAATCATTTCGTTCAAATCCATTTGGTACAATTGATCTCCTGAAAGTATCAATGCGTAATCAAAATTATGATTTAAAAAATATGGCATACATTGTCTAACGGCATCTGCAGTACCTTGAAACCACGTCGGATTATCGGGAGTTTGTTCTGCTGCCAAAATATCTACAAAGGCATGACTGAAAATACTAAAATTATAGGTGTTTTTGATGTGAGCATTCAAAGAAGCTGAATTAAATTGAGTCAAAACAAAAATTCTATAAATATCAGAATTCATACAATTTGAAATTGGAATGTCTACCAATCTGTATTTTCCCCCAATTGGAACTGCGGGTTTTGACCTTGTTTCTGTTAATGGATACAACCTAGAACCTTGACCTCCTCCGAGGATAATTGCAATTACGTTTTTCTTTTTTGGTTTCATAATTTGTTGGATATTTGTTGGTATGTTTCTATGTATTCTTGACAAACTCTTTCCCAAGAATGGTCGGTATTCATTCCCATTCTTCGTATTTTATTTAGGCGTGTCTTATCTTTATAAAGTAGTATTGCCCTTTGAATTGACGAACAAATATCAACCACACTTGCCTGAACATGACAAATGCCGTTTCCATCATCGCCAAAATCAATAACGGTATCTTCTAGCCCGCCAGTTCTTCTAACGATAGGAATTGTTCCATACTTTAGAGCGTACATTTGGTTCAAACCACAAGGTTCTACTCGTGAAGGCATCAATAAAAAATCGGAAGCTGCATAAATTAAATGCGCCAATTCTTCATTGTAGCCAATGAACACGTTATAATTACCCTTAAAATCAGCTAATAAATCGGATAATTGTGTTTCAATATTGGTGTTTCCCGAACCTAATATAAAAATATTAATTCCATTTTTGTTCGCTAATAAAGCTTCTTTTGAGGCTTGAGGTAGCAAATCGCCACCTTTTTCCTCTAATAATCGTCCTATAAAACTAAAAAGAGGTTTTGATGGATCTAAATTATAAAGGCTACACAATTTATCTTTGTTAGCTTGCTTTCCTTTGACAAAATTTCGCGTTGAATACTGTGTTTCAAGTCTGATATCATTGGCAGGATTCCAAACTTCAATATCTATTCCGTTCAGAATACCTTTCGATTTGTACCGAACTGAATTGAATAAAGATTCCAATCCGTTACAGAAATTATTAATCTCATTCATATAATTAGGTGAAACTGTTGTCACAGCATCAGCACATTTTACAGCAACGGCTAAAGAATTGATACAATTGTCCCATTCTAAAACTGGAGTATGTTCCCTGTCAAAATCAGGCAAATAATTCAATTTTTCAAATCCAAATTGACCTTGATACAAACCATTGTGTATTGTAATCATTGAAGGTACATTACTTAATTTTTTATATTTATGACAATATTGCATCATAAAAGGAATCAATCCCGTGTGGTGATCATGACAATTGATAACGTCAGGGACTTCGGATTTGCTGTTAATCCAATCTAAAGTGGCAATTTGGAAAGATACAAAACGCTCAATATCATCTGGAAAACCGTAAACGTCTTTTCTATCAAATAATTCAGGTATTTCCACTAAATACAATTCGAAACCAAGTAAATCTGTTTTTTCTTTTAATATAGAAAACGGAAAATTCAGAGTTCCTAACGTGACATTTCCTTTATAGTAAATATCAAACTCATTTTCATTTTTGAATTTTGTGTCATATCCGGGAATCACTACTTTTACAGCGTGTCCTGAATTTCTTTGGTATTTTGGCAATGCTCCTACTACATCGGCTAAACCGCCAACTTTTGCAACTGGATAACATTCGGCACTTATATGAAAAATTTCCATTTATTATTTTATAATTACTACTACTTTATTATGGTTCAAAAGATTCAGAAAGTAATTCATTTCTGTTTTCTAAATGTAGTAAAAAAAATATTGCGTGACGTTTCAAGTTGAAAATTTATTGAAATATCAAAAAAAACCTACAATCGATAAAAATTAAGTAGAAAAACAAATCTTATTACCAAAATTCTATGAAAAAAAAAGAAATTTGATTAGAATTCAAAAAACTTTTAAAAGGAAAGTAATAACTCTCTTTTCTATAAAATTAAGAATTTACGCTTTTAAGTTTTATTTAATAACTGTAAAAGTAAAGCAAATGAATAAAATGCTAAATTGCATGAGTTTAAAAACCATTTAATTCTAGCCTGTTGAAATCAGAAAAAAAGCCTCATTTAAAAGTGCCTAAAATAATTATTTTGGTAGGCAAATTCCTCCAATTTATTTCTACTAAACTGACTACATTGTATTTAGCGCGATTATTTACAACGCCTATAAAACACAAAGTTCCAAAAAGAGAATTGGAAATGGATAAAAAAAGTATTCAGAGCAAACTGTATATTCCAAATATCAATAAAGAAATTGTGGTGTATAAATACGGACAAAGTGCCAAAAAAGTACTTTTAGTTCACGGTTGGTCCGGACGTGGAACGCAATTGGTCAAATTTGCGGATGCCTTGGTAAACAGGGGTTATTCAACAATTAGTTTTGATGCACCGGCGCACGGAAAATCTCCTGGAAACGCAACAATAATGACTGAATTCATTGCTTCTATTTTAGAAATCGATAAGCAATTTGGCCCGTTTGAAGCTGCAATTGGACATTCATTAGGAGGAATGGCATTATTAAATGCGATTAAAAAAGGATTTAAAATAGACCGATTAACAACCATTGGAAGTGGCGATAAAGTGAAAGATATTTTAGACGATTTTGTCGCAAAATTGGAACTTAAATCGGAATACAGTTTGCATTTGCAACAGCATTTCGAAAATAAATACAAGGAACCTATGGAAAACTATTCCGCATATCTTGCAGCGAAAGAAATTGAAATTCCAGTTCTTGTTATTCATGATGAAAACGATTATGAAGTGCCCGTTGAAGCTTCAATTCACATTCACGACCATTTACAAAATGGAGAATTACTAATCACACAGCATTTGGGACACCGAAAAATCTTGGGAAATCCTTTTGTGATTGAAAAAACGATTGAATTTATAACTACTTAATTCCTGCATTATGAAACACTATTTAATATTACTGCTTTGTTTTTCTCTATTTTCCTGTCAAGCTCAAGAAAAAAAGAAAAAAGCACCACTTGAAATTCAAAAATCAGAAGCCCAGTGGAAAAAAGAATTGACATCCGAGCAATATGAAGTTTTACGAGAAAAAGGAACCGAAAGACCTTTCTCTGGAAAATATGTAAATACCTTCGAAAAAGGAACTTACGTTTGTGCTGCTTGTGGAAATTTACTTTTTTATTCTGATGCTAAATTCCATTCTGATTGTGGTTGGCCTTCATTTGATAAAGCCATAAAAGGTTCCGTTACATATATAACTGATTCTAGTTTTGGAATGTCCCGTACTGAAGTTAATTGCGCAAAATGTGGTGGACATTTAGGCCATGTTTTCGATGACGGACCTACGAAAACAGGGCAACGCTTTTGTACCAATTCCGTTTCTGTTAAATTTATACCTACAAAAAAATGAGTACTTCAATAGAAAAAACCGAGCAAGAGTGGAAAGACCAATTGGGTCTAGAACGCTTCAAAATACTACGTCAAAAAGGAACTGAATTTCCCCATTCAGGTGAATACAATCTTCATTTCGAAAAAGGAACCTACTGTTGTGGTGGTTGTGGCGAACCTTTATTTAAAAGTGATTCAAAATTTGATGCCCATTGCGGTTGGCCTTCCTTTGATGAATCGATTCCTGGGAAGGTAAAATATATTAAAGATGCAACGCACGGAATGATTCGCACAGAAATTGTTTGTGCCAATTGTGGTGGCCATTTAGGACATGTTTTTGATGACGGACCCACAAAAACTGGTCAACGATATTGTGTGAATTCATTATCTGTAGATTTCAAAAAACCATAAAAAAAGTATCAAAACAGAAGTAGTCAATTTGAATAAAATGTAGTTTTTCACAAAATTGACCCGCCTTTACTATTAAATTCGTAATTTAAAGCAGAAAAATCTGTTTTTTGATTACGATAATATATATTTGCCAAATAAATCTGAGTTAAATTATGGAAGAATGTATCTCTGTTTTCGATATGCTAAAAATTGGCGTTGGTCCATCAAGTTCCCATACCTTAGGACCATGGCGCGCAGCAGAACGTTTTCTTGGCGAGTTGAGAACAACTAATTTCCTTCAAAATACAGTTAGAATCAAAGTTGATTTATACGGTTCTCTTTCCTTAACTGGAAAAGGGCACGCCACAGATTTAGCGCTAATGCTTGGTTTGAGCGGTCAAGATCCCGAATATATTCCTGTAGAAAACATTTCTGGAATCATAAAAAATATTGAAGATAAAAATGAGATGCTTTTAGGAAACGAAAAAACAATTCCATTTTATTTTTTACAAGACATCGTTTTCAATAAAAATTTTCTTCCTTTTCATTCGAACGGTCTCAGATTTACGGCTTTCGCCAATGATGATTCAGAATACGAATCTACTTTTTATTCTATTGGAGGTGGGTTTGTGGTAAAAGAAGAACGTGAAAATGCGAAAAAAAAACTCCAAATAAAATGTGCATTTCCTTTTCAAATCAATAAAGCCGAAGAACTTTTAGAGTATTGCATTTCTGAAAATAAAAGTATTTCTGAAATTGTTTATGCTAATGAAAAATCAATGCGCTCTGAAGAAACCATCAACCATGAATTGATACGAATTTGGAAAACCATGTTGGAATGCATGTATATAGGTTGTCACTCGGAGGGCATTTTGCCAGGTGGATTAAACGTAAGAAGACGAGCGTTTGATATGCATCAAAATTTAATAGGTTTGGCCAATTATAACTCACCTCAATCTTGGCTTGAAGAAATCAGAAAAACCGAAGTGAAATTTCGTCAAATCCTGAAATGGGTAAGTTGTTTTGCCCTTGCGGTAAATGAAGTAAATGCAGCACTTGGTCGGGTGGTAACGGCTCCTACAAATGGAAGTGCAGGAGTTATCCCTGCAGTTTTGATGTATTATTTGGTAATTGAAAATCACAATGCGGGAGAAAGAGAAATCAAGCAATTTTTGATGGTCGCTGGTGAAATTGGCAGTATTTTCAAAAAAGGTGCGACAATTTCAGCAGCAATGGGCGGATGTCAAGCAGAAATTGGAGTTTCGTCGGCTATGGCAGCTGCAGCTCTGTGTGAATTGATGGGAGGAACACCCGAACAAGTTTTGATGGCAGCAGAAATTGCTATGGAACACCATTTGGGAATGACCTGCGATCCTGTGGGTGGTTTGGTTCAAATTCCGTGCATCGAAAGAAATACTATGGGAGCAATAAAGGCAATTAATGCCGCTGAATTGGCATTAGAAACCGATCCTAAAAATGCTAAGGTTCCATTGGATAAAGTAATTGATACCATGTGGCAAACTGCAAAAGACATGAATAACAAATACAAAGAAACTTCCGAAGGCGGATTGGCAATTGCCGTAAATTTAGCCGATTGTTAGATTAAAAAAAAATTACCAACCTTCTTTCAATCCGTTTTTTAAGGCCATTTGATATTTTTCGACGTCAAATTTATATAAATCTGGTGCTTTGTGTGCCCCACCCTTTCTACTCTCTTCCAATTTTAAAAGAATATCGTAACGCAGCATTTTCCTAAAGAAATTACCGCGATTTAATTTTTTTCCTAAAATGATTTCATATAATTTTTGGAATTCGGGCATAGTGAATTTCTCGGGCAACAAATTCAATCCAATGGGTTTATAATTTAATTGTTTTCGAAGCGTCAGTAAGGCTTTATCGAAAATATTTTTGTGATCCATCATTAGTTCAGACACTTCCTCGATTGCTTTCCATTCGCAGGCATCTGAAAGATTGTCAACAACCAAATTTACCAGTGAATAATCTACTAGAGCATAATAACCTATCGAAATAAAGCGTTGTTTGTTCCAAATATCATCATCAAATTCTTCGAAAAATCCTTCGGAACGATTTAAATCCCCAAAAACCCTAAATTGTTGTAAATAAATATTTTCGGCTCCAGTCCTTTGATAAAGAATTCTATTGGCGGCATCATTAATATTTTCCGTTTTT
>CALPQA020000065.1 GCA_943325595.2 Auritidibacter sp. Marseille-P8566 | reverse complement strand
CTAAATCTACATGGCTATTCCATTTTTCGTTGTCTTCGTCTTGATTGTAAAAGCTGGAATATACAGGATTTTTTGACAAGGTTGATAACGTAAGTGGCGTTATAAAATCCTTAGAAGCAGGTGTCATTATCACTTGGACATGCGCACCTGCTTTTATAAAAAGTCGAACTAATGTAGCTGTTTTATAAGCTGCAATTCCACCGGAAATTCCCAATAAAATTTTCTTTCCGCTTAAAGCTGACATTATGAATATTATTTGTTTACCTCTCTGTGGTAGATTTTACCATCAAGCCATTCTTGAACTGCCAAAGCGTGTGGTTTAGGCAATTTTTCGTAGAATTTTGAAACTTCGATTTGCTCTTTGTTTTCAAAAACTTCTTCAAGACTGTCGTTGTAAGTAGCAAACTCTTCCAACTTTTCATTCAATTCTTTTTTGATTTCAGAGTTAATTTGGTTTGCTCTTTTAGCCATAATTGTTATCGCTTCATACACGTTACCAGTTGGTTCTTCAATGATACTTTTGTTGTAAGTAATCGTATTTACTGGAGCATTCGTCTTTTTTAAATCCATGACTTTCTATTTATTTTGAAAATTGTTTTAAATCTTTATCTATTCTAGCCAACATTTCGTCCGCTTTTTGTTTGTATTCTGAATTTGCATTAAATTTTATCAAGTTCGAATAGGCTGTTTTGGCAACAGTCAATCGGTCTTCCATTTTTGTTGTAATACTATTTATGGCCAATTGGTATGCAGAATCTAATTTGTAATACAACGCTTTTTCTTTAAATGGCGTTCCTGGATAATCAATAATAAAATTATCAAGAGCAACAATAGCGGACTTATAATCAGAAATTTTATTGTATCCATATGCATTTAAATAGGCCTTTTTCTCTAATTTTTCTCTCAAAGCTTTAACTGCTACATTCGCTTCTGCTAAATATTGAGAATTTGGATAAGTATCAATAAAAGACTGAAGTTTTTCTATTGCTTTATCAGTATCTGTTTGGTCTAAACTAAAAACTGGAGACAACATTGAATAACTTTTTGCACCTAAATAAGAAGCCTCTTCGATTTTATCACTTTTTGGATATCCTGCAGCAAAACTTTCAAATTGATACCCTGATAAATAATATTGTTTTGTTTTATAATATGATTGAGCAAACATATAAAACATTTTCTCTGCATTTGGTTTTCCTCTATAAGAAGGGGCAATTTGTTCAAAAAGGCGTATTGCTTTTGAATATTTTCCACTTTCATATTGCTTAGTAGCAGCTTCCAATTTAACCGCTGCATCCTCAGATTTCAACGCTTTTTGGTACTCACTACAAGAAGACAAACCAACGGCAATTAGAACTATTATTATAAATTTCTTCATTTTTTTGATTGAATTTTGCTGATTTAGTGGCATCTCAACCGTTTAAAAATCAACTGCAAATTTAGTTATTAATTTAGCGACTACAAAATATTTTTTTCTTTAAAAAAAACAGTCGTTTTATTTCTTATTATTTTCAATTTTCTTGACAAATAGCGCAATTCTATTCGCCAAATTTTCATCAACATTTACTAACGGCAAACGAAGTGTATTTTCAGACAATCCCAATGATTTAAATACTTCTTTGATTCCACCGGGATTTCCTTGTTCAAAAATCATATCAATGCTTTCAGCCAAAAGATACTGCAATTCAAATGCTTCATCCACTTTTCTGTGTAGTCCTAATTGTATCAATTCAGAGAATTCTTTTGGAAATCCTTGTCCAATTACTGAAATTACACCACTTCCACCCGCTAAAACTATCGGTAAAGCAATCATATCATCCCCAGAAATCACAAGAAAATCCTTCGGTTTGTGCTGAATTAAATTCATCGCCTGAACCAAATCACCGGCAGCTTCTTTAATGGCAACTATATTTTTGAAATCATTTGCCAATCGAATTACCGTTGCAGGCAAAACATTGCTCCCCGTTCGTCCTGGTACATTATAAAGTACAACTGGAATTGGAGAAACTTCAGCAATAGCCTTAAAATGTTGGTAAATTCCTTCTTGTGTAGGTTTATTATAATAAGGTGAAACCGAAAGTATGGCGACAAATTTAGAAAAATCTCTAGTTTTTAGTTCTTCAATAATTTTTTGGGTATTATTTCCTCCAACACCTAAAACCATTGGTAAACGACCGTTATTAGCAGCAATAACTGTTTGAATTACCAACTCTTTTTCATCTTGAGTTAACGTAGCATTTTCAGCCGTAGTTCCAAGAATAACAAGATAATTAATCCCATTATCAACTTGGTAATTTACAATTTTCGTCAAGGCCTCAACATCAACTGAAAAATCTTTTTTGAATGGGGTAACAAGAGCAACTCCAGTTCCTATTAATGATTGCATACTATTTTTATTATATTTTGTTTAATATTTTTAGATACTTAAATAACTCTTCCATAAAAACTACTCGATTATTTGCACTTACATTAATAATGAAATGATTTAACCGTTTGTCAATTGCCGCAAATCCAACTTTAAATTTGGCTTTTGATAGTTGAGAAACCAAAAGTAAAGGCACTTTTTCGACATCATAATAATTTATGAGCAAATCAAAATCTGTTGCAACAAATGAAACTACTTCTTGTTTATCAAATGTTGCCGACCAACTCATGTCCTTATTACAAAAAACAGGATAATCGAAAACTTCATTTTTTTTGATTTTATCTCTAAAAACCAATACTTTAATCGCGTTTTCCTGAATTCCGTTTTTAATCAATTCTGAAACTAAAGCCTCTCTTTCTGACAAATTACTTTCATCATAAACAATTCCAACAGTAGTAATTATACCATCGCTAGCAATTGCTTTAACATTTGACAACGATTTGTTAATAATTTTTTTTGTTAAAAAATTCTTTATTTGATTCAAAAACATAGTACTTTTACTTGAATTACAAATTTAATTAAATAAGTCGCATTTCCGATGGTAAATCTAAAAAAGTATAACGTTGTTTCGAGGTATTTTGTTTTATTCTTAACATTTATTTTGTCAGTTTCTTGTGGTGAACAAAAATATTATGTCACAAAAATTGAAGGAAAAGATATTGGAATCACCAATAGCAACAAAGATGTTGAAGCAATTGAAACCTTCGTAAAGCCATACAGAGACCACATCAATACAGAATTGAACAACGTTATTTCCTATGCGCCAGAAACTTTAGACAAATCCGGACAATGGCAAACCACAATTGGTAATTTATTGGCCGACATCACTTTGCAAAGAGGAAACGCCATTTTTACTGCACGAGAAAACAAAAAAATTGATTTGTGTTTACTCAATAATGGCGGAATTCGTTCCATAATTCCAAAAGGAAATGTAACCCTAAAAACCGCTTTTGAAATCATGCCTTTTGAAAACACCTCTATCGTAGTGGCACTAAAAGGAGCGCAAATTTACGAAATGGTAACCTATCTAATTGCCGAGAAAAAACCGCATCCCATTTCTGGAATTCAATTTACAATCGACAAGAACAATCAAGCAAAAGATATCTTAATCCAAGGAAAACCTCTCGAAAATGAGACCTTATATCATGTAATTACCTCCGATTACCTTTCTAACGGTGGAGACAAAATGGATTTCTTCAAAAAAGGAACAGCAACCTACGATTTGAACTATAAATTGAGAAACATACTAATAGATTACCTTAAAGAAACGGATACAATTCCAATTTTAAAAGACAAACGAATACTAATTGAATAGCTTTTTGGAGCGAAATGGCAGTGAATACCTACAAATGTAATTCCCGCCTTCCTTCCAATCCACGCAAAAAAGCGAGGGATTTTCCCACCAGTCGGGGCTAATTAGCCAATCATAAACCTTTTAGAATTTAACAAAAAACGAAAATGAAAAGAAGAGAATTTATACAAAAAACAGCTGCAAGTACCGCACTAATGAGTTTAGGATTGTCATTGAGCAGTTTCAAATCGTCCGATAAACCCGACATAAAACACTTAACCATCCTTCACACTAACGATGTGCACAGTTATATAGATCCCTTCCCTGCAGATCATCCTAGAAATCCAAATATGGGAGGTGTTGCCCGAAGAGCCGCATTAATTGAGACCATTCGTCAAGAAAATTCAAACTTACTTTTGCTTGATGCGGGAGATATATTCCAAGGAACTCCCTATTTTAATTATTATGGTGGCGAACTCGAATTGAAATTAATGAGCATGATGAAATACGACCTTGCAACAATGGGAAATCATGATTTTGACAACGGAATTGACGGTTTTTATTCTCAAATGCACAACGCCAATTTTGATTTTGTAACTTCCAATTACAACTTTGAGAATACCGTTCTTCAAGGAAAAACCAAAGCATACAAAATATTCAATAAAAACGGAATTAAAGTAGGTGTTTTTGGTTTGGGAATTGAACTTGCAGGATTAGTAGATTCTAAAAATTATAAAGAAACAGTCTATAATGATCCTTTAGAAACGGCTCAAGAAATGACGCGAATTCTAAAAACAGAACAAAAATGTGATCTCATCATTTGCCTTTCTCACCTTGGATACAAATACAAAGACGAGCCAGAAAAAATTTCTGATGTAAAATTAGCAACTCTAACCAAAGACATTGACCTAATTATTGGTGGACATACACACACTTTTTTAGACAAGCCTACCGTGCTAAAAAACAGCGAAGGAAAGGAAGTGATTGTAAATCAGGCAGGTTGCTACGGAATAAATCTAGGGAGAATCGACTTTTATTTTGATAACGACAAATCAAAATCACATAACGGAAAAAGTATCATCGTATAAAAAAAAAGAATATTAGTTTTGCTACAAAAGTAATAATATATATATTTGTTTTGGTTATTATAATTTAAAAAAATCCCTCAACTAAAATGTAAAACCTATTATGATAAAACTTTTATTCAAAAATATAAAAATTGAAAATGAAGAACTTGTTATTTCTTTATTTGACAATAAGATTGAGACAATTAAAATTTCCAAAATAAAATCAATTTATTTAAAAAAAAGCAACAAAAAATACTTATTTCATTCTTTATTGTACCTTTTGTTTGTATCAACTATTATTATTTTAAACACTTATTTTGAAATTGAGATAACTATTCTATTGGGTCTTATCATTTTTTTTATTGGAAAAAAAACATTTTCTGAAATAATAGAACATGTGGTAGTGATTAAGGAAATAAACAACAATAAAAATGAATTAATAGTTTTGAGAAATAATAAAGAAAATGTAAAAAAAATCATTGCTAACATACGAAAAATACAATATGAAAAGAAGATGAATAATTAATTCAGCATCCCAATAAAATCATCTTCAGAAATAATTGAAACATTCAATTTATTCGCTTTTTCAAGTTTAGCAGGCCCCATATTATCTCCAGCAATAACGTAATCCGTTTTTGCAGAAATGGAACTTCCCACTTTCCCTCCATTATCTTCAATGGCTTTTTTCAAATCATCACGAGAAAATTTCTCGAAAACTCCAGAAACTACAAAGGTTTTACCAGCTAATTTATATGTTGCATTGGGATTCACTTTCTCAACAATTTCAAATTGAACTCCATACTTTTTTAGACGCTCAATAATCGAAATATTTATAGGGTTTTCAAAAAACTCAAGTACACTTTGCGCTATACGCTCCCCTATTTCATCAACTAACACCAAATCCATAAAAGTAGCTTTACTCAAAGCGTCTATATTTTTATAATGTTTAGCCAATTTTTTAGCCACGGTTTCACCAACAAAACGAATACCTAAAGCAAATAAAACATTTTCAAAAGGTATGTTTTTAGAATTTTCAACACCTTTTACTAAATTTTCAGCCGATTTTTGAGCCATTCGCTCTAAGGGCAAAATCTGCTCCACTTTTAACTCATATAAATCAGCATAATTATGAACCAATCCATTATTGAATAATAAAGCCACTGTTTCTCCGCCAAGGCCCTCAATATCCATCGCTTTTCGCGAAATAAAATGCTGAATTCTTCCTATAATTTGTGGAGGACAACCATAAAAATTAGGACAATAATGATTGGCTTCTCCTTCAGAACGTACTAATTCTGTTTGGCATTCAGGACAATGTGTAATATATTGTGTAGGACCTGAATTTACGGGACGTTTACTCAAGTCAACCGCTATAATTTTAGGAATAATTTCACCACCTTTTTCAACAAAAACTTCATCACCAATACGAATGTCTAATTTCTCAATTTGGTCCGCATTGTGAAGAGAAGCTCTTTTTACAATAGTTCCCGCCAACTGTACGGGCTCTAAATTGGCAACAGGCGTAATCGCACCTGTTCGACCAACCTGATAGGAAATAGAATTCAATCGAGTAGAAACTTGCTCCGATTTGAACTTGTATGCCATTGCCCAACGAGGCGATTTTGCAGTAAAACCCAATTCATCCTGGTATTGAAACCGATTTACTTTAACCACAACACCATCCGTTTCGTAAGGCAAATCGTGTCGGTGAACATCCCAGAAATCAATAAACTGAAATACTTGGTCTAAATTACGTGCTAATTTTGGTTCTTTTGGAACTTTAAATCCCCAACTTCTAGCAGCTTCTAAACTTTCAAATTGGGAATGAAAAGGCAAATTTGGACCTATAATAAAATACAATAAACAATCTAAAGGACGCTTTGAAACTTCAGCACTATCTTGTAATTTCAAACTTCCAGAAGCTGTATTCCTCGGATTAGAATAGGGCAATTCGCCAATATCCATCAATTCTTGGTTCATTTTTTCAAATCCTGCAAAAGGCAAAATGATTTCTCCTCGAACATCAAATTTATCAGGGAAATTGCCTTTTAATTGTAATGGAATCGACTTTATAGTTTTTATATTATTGGTAACATCGTCACCTTGAAAACCATCGCCACGAGTTACAGCCCGCTTTAATTCTCCGTTTTCATAGGTAATACTTATGGATGCACCGTCATATTTCAATTCACAAACATATTCCAAAGGAACGTCACCCAATACTTTTTGGATTCGTTTTTCCCATTCAATCAAATCTTCTTTTGAATAGGAATTGTCCAAAGAATACATTCTGTAGTCGTGTTGAACGGTTTTAAAGTTTTTTGTAATGGTTCCACCAACGCGCTGTGATGGCGAATTTTCATCAAAATACTCAGGATATTGATTTTCTAAATCTTGAAGTTGTTTTAATTTCAAATCAAATTCAAGGTCGGAAATAGTAGGTTTATCCAACACATAATAGTTATAATTGTGTTGGTTTAATTCTTCACGTAATTTTAGAATCGTATTTTTAATATCCATATAAATAGTAACAAAGTTTCAAAGTTACAAAGTTTAGCTTAGGAACTTATACATTTATTATGAAAATTTAAGACTCAATAATAGAATTTACTTGCTTGAATAATTGTCCGTCACTCAAGAAAGAACCTTGCTGAATCAATTCAAAAAGGGATTGGTTTCTATCTTCTGTGAATTCTTTTTTACCAATTTTCATTTCAATTGTTTCAGTAAACATGTTGTCGCTCAACCATTGCAAACCTTCTTTTGTCAAAAAATTAGTTTCTGGAACCAATGATTTCAATACTATCGATTTTACATACGTATCAAAACACTGAAAAAGAAAAATATGATTTTTCGAAAAATGTTCTAAATATTCTGTTTTTGCAAGTACGCCTTCCCAAACTAAATCCGAGAAAACATCCAATTCTTGTTCGGCAATTTCAGGTTGTTCTACTTTAATTTTATCCCATTCCGCTTTGTCGATTGCTTGAGTAGAAAGAAAATTAATGAATTCTGTATGCATTTCCTCAAATTGTTCTTTGGTAAGTCTGGAGTATTTCATTTATGCTGCATCTATTTTATCATCTTTTCAAGATGAGTTATACAATAATTAGAGAATCTGAAATAAATTCAGATTAAACAAAAAAAATCCCGATTCTCATCGGGATTTAATTATATAAATTTAGAAATTATGCTTTTTCAGCAACAATTTCATAAGGTAATTCAATGATTACATCTCTGTGCAAACGAACTGTAGCAGCATATTTACCTGTTCTTTTTACGATTCCACTTGTGATGAATTTTCTATCAATTTCTTGACCACCTTTTGCTAAAGCTTCAGCGATATCAATATTCGTGATTGAACCGAATAATTTTTCACCACCTGCTTT
>CALPQA020000064.1 GCA_943325595.2 Auritidibacter sp. Marseille-P8566 | reverse complement strand
CGAGAAGCAATTATTGAACAAAGGCTTAAACAATGAAAACCTTCAAAATATTTTAAACGTACAGTACGAACTGCTAAAATTAGAGAAAGCAACACAGCAACAAGGTGAAGAAAAGAAACGCCAATCGCAAACTAACAAGAAAGATTACAATAACCAAAGCACGGCGCTTCCCGCGAATTTGCAAGAATACATCAAGAGTATCGAGATTTTAAACCGACAAACCCTACCTTTGCATTCCAATTTTAACCAAAAGGTTCAAGAATATTTTAAAAAAAATGATTAGTTTTAACTACGAAACAGATTTCGAATTAGACCACGAAGCCGATTTTTCAAAATGGTTGTCGGCTGTAATTGTATCCGAAAACAAAAAAGAGGGGGACATCAATTATGTGTTTTGCGACGACGAATATTTGCTCCAAATCAACCAGCAATACCTCGACCACGACACCTTAACCGATATCATTAGCTTTGATTATTCTGTAGGAAATGAGCTACACGGAGATATTTTTGTTTCGGTCGAAAGAGTGCGTGAAAACGCCCTTGATTTCAACGTAACATTCCTTGAAGAAATCAAGCGCGTTCTCGTTCATGGCGTTTTGCACTATTGCGGCTACAAGGACAAATCAGAATCTGACGAGCAAATAATGCGAAGTAAAGAAGAAGAAAAAATGCAAATGTTTCACGTGGAACAATAAGTAGCAGGAGCGAATTTGCGGTTTTTTTCTGCAAATAAAATTCCCGCTTTCATTCCAAATCTCTCGGTAAAAACCTCGAGGATTTTCCTTTCAATCGGGGCTATTATTTTTTTGTATTTTTGCATTTGGAAATGATAGTTAAAAAACAGCAATGTTTCACGTGGAACATTTAGAATTAAGAATAAACGAACATTAAATAAATAATAATTTGTTTCAAGATATATACGATGTAATTGTAGTTGGCGCAGGTCACGCGGGTTCGGAAGCAGCCGCGGCATCAGCTAATTTAGGCGCAAAAACTTTATTGGTTACCATGAGTCTGCAAAACATAGCGCAAATGTCCTGCAATCCCGCAATGGGAGGAATCGCAAAAGGACAAATCGTTCGAGAGATTGATGCGCTTGGTGGTTACTCGGGAATTGTTTCCGATAGAACCGCTATCCAATTCAAAATGCTGAATAAATCCAAAGGTCCTGCTATGTGGTCGCCAAGAGTTCAAAGCGACCGAATGCGTTTCGCAGAAGAATGGCGATTAATGTTAGAGCAAACCCCAAACCTCGATTTCTATCAAGAAATGGTTGGCGGTTTAATTATCGAAGAAGGAAAAATTAAAGGAATTAAAACGTCTTTAGGAATAGAAATAAAAGCCAAATCTGTAGTTTTAACGAACGGAACTTTCTTGAATGGATTAATTCATATTGGTGAAAAACAATTCGGGGGAGGAAGAGCTGGCGAAAGCGCTGCCTATGGAATCACTGAGGATTTAGTAAAAGCAGGTTTTGAATCGGGTAGAATGAAAACAGGCACGCCGCCACGTGTGGATGGAAGATCGCTGGATTATTCGAAAATGAATGAAGAAAAAGGCGATGCAAAGCCAGATAAATTCTCTTATTCAGACCTTACAAAACCTTTATCGCATCAAAAATCATGTCACATGACGTATACCTCTTTGGATGTTCACGATATTTTGAGAGAAGGATTTGACCGTTCCCCAATGTTTAATGGAAGAATAAAAAGCATCGGACCGAGATATTGTCCGTCAATTGAAGATAAAATAAACCGTTTTGCCGACAAGGAAAGACATCAGTTATTTGTAGAACCGGAAGGGTGGAATACGGTCGAAGTTTATGTAAATGGTTTTTCAACTTCATTACCAGAAGACATACAATTTAAAGCATTGCGCTCCGTAGTGGGATTTGAAAACGTGAAGTTTTTCCGTCCAGGATACGCAATTGAATATGATTATTTTCCACCAACACAATTAAAACATACGCTAGAAACTAAGTTGGTTGAAGGCTTGTATTTCGCTGGACAAATCAACGGGACTACTGGATACGAAGAAGCGGCTTCTCAAGGGTTGATGGCGGGAATTAATGCAGCTTTGAAAGTTCAAGAAAGAGCGCCACTAATTCTCAAAAGAGATGAGGCTTATATCGGAGTTTTAATTGATGATTTAATAACAAAAGGCACGGAAGAACCTTATAGAATGTTTACTTCGAGAGCTGAATTTAGAACGCTTTTACGTCAAGACAATGCCGATTTCAGACTGACGCCAATGTCACACGAAATAGGATTAGCTTCTGAATTGCGTTTGCGACGAATGGAACATAAGCTAAAAGAATCCGAAAAAATGGTTGCTTTTTTTAAAGAAACAAGCATCACTGCAGAAGAAGCAAATCCTATTTTAGAAGCAAAAGAAACTGCTTTGGTAAACCAAAGTGATAAGATGTTTAAGATGTTTTCTCGTCCTCAAATTGAGTTGAACGACATGCTGCAATTACAAAAAGTAAAAGATTATATTGACGCTAATGAAGTGGATTTAGAGATTTTGGAACAAGCAGAAATTCAAGTTAAATATTCGGGTTATATCGAAAAGGAACGAAACAACGCCAACAAATTAACACGTTTAGAAGACGTGAAAATCCCTGAGAACTTCGATTATAATAAAATAAAATCAATGTCGATTGAAGCAAGACAGAAGCTCGGAAAAATCCGACCAGTTACGATTTCTCAAGCATCAAGAATAAGTGGAGTTTCCCCAAGTGATATTTCAGTATTGTTAATTTATATGGGACGTTAATTATTTTAGATTTCTGATTTCTGAATTTAGAATTGTAATGTTCCACGTGAAACTATGGCGGAAAGTCCTGCTAGGATTGCGTTTTTTGAATATTAAACTTTTAAAAACAAAATTATTAAAATACTTTAGGTTTAAATTTAGGAATCGGTTTTAACCCACAACCTAAAACCTAGAACCCAAAACAAATTTCGAAAAATGGATATTTCAAATAAAAAACATTTCCTTACCGTAAAAGATTATTCTGTTTCCCAAGAAACATTTGATTTGTATCATGATGCAACATTGGACATGTTAATTACATCGCCACAGCCAAGTCTTGAAAATCTGGGGCGCTATTATGAAAGCGCCGATTACATTTCACATACCGATTCTAAACGTTCTTTATTTGAAAAAGCCTATCATTTTGTAAAAGGAATAGCACTAAAAAACAAATTAAAATTAATAAACAGTTCCAGTTTAAGCAAAGGGAAATTGTTGGATATTGGAGCCGGAACAGGAGATTTTTTATTAACCGCAAAAAATAATGGCTGGAGCACAATAGGCGTAGAGCCAAGTGAAAAAGCTAAAGCAATTGCGATTCAAAAAGGAATAGAATTTGTTGCAGAAACTCAAGAATTGGAAAGTCATTCTTTTGATGTAATTACCATGTGGCATGTTTTAGAACACGTTCCTAATTTAGACAATCAAATCAAAGAATTGAAAAGATTAGTAAAGCCAAACGGAACTATAATCATTGCGGTTCCCAATTTTAAATCCTACGATGCAAAATATTATGGAAAGTTTTGGGCGGCTTATGATGTGCCAATCCACTTTTGGCATTTTTCTAAAACAGCAATAAAATTACTTTTTCTAAAAGAGAATATCAAACTAGAAAAAATCCTTCCTATGAAATTTGATTCTTTTTATGTGAGTTTGTTGTCCGAAAAATACAAAAACGGGAAAATGAATTTTATAAAAGCCTTTTGGATCGGATTGGTGTCAAATTGGAAAGCAATTCGAAGTTTTGAGTTTTCATCTCATATTTATGTCCTAAAAAACAACGAAAACGCATTTTAAAGCGATTTAAAAGAAGGTTTTTGTTTAAAAGGTAGCTTTTATTGTCTTTTTTGAGAACGTTTTGCAATTTGAAGATAATAAAGCCGCTTTTTATAACTTAAAATTATAAGAATAATAAAAAGCATTGTAAAACCTTATAGTTGTAAAATAAGGCAAGTTTGAAACTTTTTAAGATTATTAATCAAAAATTTATACTTTTACCAAAATAAAAAAATCAATTAAAAATTAGGATGAAAAAATCATTAGTACTTATCGCAATCGCATTTTCAATTATCTCATGTAATAAAACTGCAGAAGTTGCCACAACAAAAACCGCTTACGTAGATACTTCAAAATTAATGAGTGAATATACAGAAGCTAAAGATGTTGAAGCAAAATACAAAGCCAAATCACAAGAAATGGGTAAAGAGTTGGAAGCAGAAATAGCACGTTTTAAAACAGAGGCAGCTAGTTTTCAAAAAAATGCTCAATTAAACGGACAAGCTTGGGCACAACAAAAAGGAGCTGAATTGCAAAAAAGAGAGCAAGAACTTCAATATGCTCAACAAGCAATGTCGCAACAATTGCAACAAGAAAGCGGTGTAGAAATTGATTCAGTTGTAAGCAACGTGAAAAAATTTATCAAAACATACGGGAAAGAAAAAGGATACGCTTATATTTATGGAACAGGCGAAGCAGCAACTATTTTGTATGCAGAAGACAAATACGATATCACAAAAGAAATCGTAAAACTTTTGAACGATAAATACATTTCGGGTTCAAAACCAGCTGCAACTACTGACGTTAAAGCGGATGCAAAAAAAGAAATAGAAAAGCTAGAAAAAAAGAAATAATTCTCAGAAATATATTCCGAAAAATGTCTTCCCTCGAGAAGGCATTTTTTGTTTATAAAAAATAAATTAATAGTAATCGAATCAAGAAATTTTTAGTACTTTCAACTTCTAATTTATGCCAATGCAAGCCATCTCCGAAGCCGCCGAATTTACGTTACGATTTATCAACCAAACGCACCGCTCGGTGTTTTTGACTGGCAAAGCGGGGACCGGTAAAACCACGCTTTTAAGAGAAATCATCCAAACAACACATAAAAACACGGTTGTTGTTGCACCCACAGGAATTGCAGCTTTAAACGCTGGCGGAGTTACAATTCACTCGATGTTTCAACTGCCTTTTGGTGGATTTATTCCTGATAATTCGGCACCTCATTTCTCCGATTCTATGAAATTTGAAACTAAAAGTACGTTAGTTAGACACTTCAGGATGAGTGGTTTAAAGAAATCGGTAATCCGAAATATGGAATTATTGATTATTGATGAAGTGAGTATGCTGCGCGCAGATTTATTGGACGCAATTGACTTCATGATGCAATCGGTACGCAAAAAGAAGACGTCTTTTGGAGGTGTTCAAGTTCTTTTTATAGGCGATTTATTGCAGTTACCACCCGTAATTCGGGACGAGGAATGGAGCACGTTAAAAAAATATTACAAAGGGAAATTCTTCTTTCATTCACATGTTGTTCAGCAAAATCCACCTTTGTATATTGAGCTTTCTAAAATTTTCCGTC
Source organism: Auritidibacter sp. Marseille-P8566 (assembly GCA_943325595.2). Next base: position 2,830 of record CALPQA020000064.1, on the reverse strand, counting down.
AAACGGATGATGTTTTTATTTCGATATTAAATAACTTACGAAACAACCAAATTTCGCAAGAAGACATTAAAAATTTGAACGAATATGTGCAACCCAATTTTGACCTAAAAGCCAATAAAGGGTACATTACTTTAACGACCCATAATGCAAAAGCCGACACAATGAATGCGCAGGCGTTGCAAGATTTAGAAGGAAAATTAGAAACCTTCAAGCCTGATATTGTTGATGATTTTCCAGAAAAAATATTTCCAATTGAGCAAAACTTGCAGTTGAAAGTGGGTGCACAAGTGATGTTTGTAAAAAATGATCTTTCCCTTGAAAAGCGATATTTTAATGGCAAAATGGGATTCATAAAATCACTTTCTAAAGACGAAATTTTAGTTCATTTTCCAGATGAAAATCTAACAATAGAAGTTGAAAAATACGAATGGCAAAATATTCGGTACAAAGTCAACGAAATGACCAAAGAAATTGACGAAGAAGTTTTGGGAACATTTGTTCATTATCCAATAAAACTTGCTTGGGCAATTACCGTTCATAAAAGCCAAGGATTAACATTTGAAAAAGCAGCGCTCGATGTTTCACAAGTTTTTCTTCCCGGACAAGCCTATGTTGCATTATCGCGATTGCGCTCCTTAAAAGGCTTGATTTTGCTTTCTCCGTTACGAATGAATGGCATTTCAAACGATCAAGATGTGATGGATTATTCTTTGAATAAAGCAACCGAAGAAGCATTGGCCGTTTCGTTGCAGCAAGAAACCAAAAATTTTATCCGAAATTATCTAAAAGCGACATTCGATTGGAACGATTTAGCTCAGGAATGGCGGAACCATCAGTTCAGTTATAACGAAAAATCGGAAGTTTCTGAAAAATCAAAACATGCTATTTGGGCCAAAAAACAATCGGAATCCATCGGTGAGTTATTGGAGCCATCCCGAAAATTTTTATCGCAATTGGACAAATTATTTGCAAGTGAATCCTTCGATATAAATCACATTTCTGACAGAATTCACGCCGCTTTCAATTATTTCTTTATTCCAATGGACAATGCGGTTTATGATATTTTATGGAAATTAGAAGAAGTAAAAAGAGTTAAAAAAGTCAAAGCCTATTACGAAGAATTATTGGTGCTTGAGGAATTACAAATCAAAGCAGTTTTGCAATTAATGAAAGCCAAATTGTTAGTAAACACAGTAGTTTCAGGCGCAACAATTTCTAAAGAAAACCTGATTTCCGAAGAAATAAAATTATACAGAATAAATAAAATAAACGAAATTCAAGTTAAGTTTAAGGAACTCAACATCACGCTCGTCGAAGATGATTTTGATGCAAATCGCTATGCGTCTAAAAAGACATCAAAAACCAAAGAACCTAAGAAATCGACTGTTCAGGAAACTTTTGAATTGTGGCAACAAAAAAATTCTATAAAAGAAATTGCGGGGATTAGAAAACTTACGCCACAAACGATTTACGGGCATTTTGCAAAATTAATTGAAGCCGAACAGGTACAGCTTTCGGAAGTTTTACCAGAAGATAAAATCGAAGCCTTATCCAAAGTGTTCAAGGGATTTAAAGGAGAATCTTTGGCTGAGTTAATGGAAAAACACGGCGATAAATTCACTTGGAACGAAATGAGAATGTATAAAGCGGGTATTGGAAAGTGAATTTAATTCAACCAATACACCACCATTACGGCAGGAATAAAATAAATTACAATTGTTCGAGCGCCGTCGTACTCTTTCGCCAAGCGTTGCCCAAAAAGCAACATCAATAGTGTAACACAAGAAAAAATCCCACCATAAAAGCCAAAAGTGCGGCCTTCATTTACAAATAATTCAATGGCGCCCACCACGCACAAAATCCCCGAAATTAATTCCAAAACCAAAACGTGGAAAAGCGCTAAGGGAACCACATTTTTCAATATTGTATTTGCAAAATGTCCTGTTAGCCAAGATACATTGTCTTTCCAATGAAATAATTTGTCATATCCGGATTGCAAAAAAGTAAGGGCTAAGAATACCAAAACCAAAATAGAAGCTACATTATTCATAATTTATTATTTTTTGTGAATTAAACGAGTCAGTTTTATAGATAAATCAGTCAAAATTATTTTCGCATTTCCGTTGCGCTCAATGTGGTACATGGCATCCGAAAGCTCTTTGAAAATATCATTTATATTGTTTCCATTTACAAACGGAGCAAAATTTTCCAGCTTAAATTTGGGCACTTTCATTTCCATATAAACCAATTTTGGTGTTTCATAATTCAACAGCAATGCCTGTCGGAACATGTCAATACAAAAGTTCAAAAACTTCTTCTGCGTTTCTCTTCCCAAACCAGCAATTTGCTCGCTCCATAGAATCAAATCCTGAATGGCAGCCGCATTTCCCTTGGCTCGAAAAGCTGCACGAACCCACAGAACAAACCATTCTTCAAATGGCAATTCTTCACTTTCTTCGTCCAATAAAAGCAATGCTTTGTTATAATTTCCTTGTGATTGGTGTGCAATTTTATCTGCCAAACTAGCTTCAATATTTTCTCTAAGAATCAATCCGTCGGCAATAATTTTCTCACTCAAACCATTAAAATGCAACACCTGACAGCGCGACCGAATCGTTTGAATTATATCTTCTTCATTTTCAGAAATCAATATAAAAACCGTTTTTTCTGGTGGCTCTTCCAACAATTTCAGCAGTTTATTCGACGCCGAAATATTCATTTTTTCCGCCATCCAAACAATCACAATTTTGTAACCGCCTTCATACGATTTCAGTGCCAAAGCTTTCAAAATTTCCTGTGCATCGTCCACCCGAATTTCCCCTTGTTTGTT
>CALPQA020000063.1 GCA_943325595.2 Auritidibacter sp. Marseille-P8566 | reverse complement strand
TTCGTAAGCCCATTTTCTACAAATTTTCAATGCAGTTTCAACGGCTTCAGCACCTGTATTCATCGGTAAAATTTTATCAAAACCAAATTGCTTTGTTATGATTTCTTCAAAAGGACCTAATTGATCATTAAAAAATGCACGGGAAATTAAGGTTAAGTTTTGTGCTTGTTTGATCATTGCTCCAACAATTTTCGGATGGCAATGACCTTGATTTACTGCTGAATAAGCAGAAAGAAAATCATAATATTTCTTTCCATCCACATCCCAAACAAAAACTCCCTCTCCCTTGCTTATTACTACTGGAAGTGGATGATAATTGTGAGCTCCGTACTTGTATTCAAGAGCAATTATTCCCTCGGCATCGATTTTTTGTAAAACTGACATTGTAAAATTTTTTAATTTTTCAAAATTCAATTCCTACTTATGGAGAGAAATCATCCTATACCTACAAAATTAGTGAAAATTACTCTATTTTCTTGAGATATTGAAATTCGTTAATTTATAAAATATTTGAAAATAGTTGCATAAGGTAATTGGAAAAAATTTTAATAAATGTTGAATTGCAATTTGAATTTATAAAATTTGCAAAGCAAAATAAGGAAAGTAATAACGAAATCATTGGATTCAAGACTGTTATTAATGTCTGCGAGAAAAAAAGGATACAAAACTTCCAGAAAATTTAAAAAAATAAGAGGAAAAATTATTCAATTTTAAAAATCTGAAAACCAAAATCCAAAAAATATTTTAAATAACTGTCATTCAACGAGTATTTAATAACTTTTGTCGCCATTAATTACATTGATTCATAAAAAAAAATACTTTTAATCCACTAACCAATAAATTAATAAAATGTCTACAAAAGAAATATTAACGGCTAATAGACTAAAAACTATTGTTATTGAAAATTCAACGCTAAAAATTTGCGATCGATTCGACGAGAAAAAGGAATTTCCAATAAGACGAATTAATAAAATATTTTTGAAAGGAAAAAAACCAAATTTTTATGTTGCAATTATGGGTTCACTTATATGTGGCCTACTTTTTACAGTTCCCTTTTTTTTATATGATATAGAAATTGCCACATTTATATTTGTTATTTCTTTGTTACTAGTTTCTAGATTAGTTTTTAAAAGAAAAATATATAGTCTTTTTATTAAATTTTCAGAAGATAAAATTTATGCTATTAAATTTCAAACAGAAAAAAAAGATGAAATAATAAATGTAATTTGGGAAATTAGAAAAAGACAATTCCTAAATAATTAATTATACTATTTCTCCATTCCACTCGATAATTCCGCCAAGTAGATTATAGGCATTTTCAAAACCCAACTGATTCATTATAGAACAAGCCTGATTGCTTCTGGCTCCTGATCGACAATAAACATAATAGTTTTTTGATTTATCTAATTCTTCAATTAAATAAATGAATCCTTGTCCTTTATGGATATCAATATTAATAGCGCCCGCTATACTTCCTGTATTGAATTCATCATCTGTTCTAACATCCAGAATTACAGAATTTTTATCGTTTTCGAGTTGAGCAACCCAATCTTGTTGAGATAAGTTCATGATTTTATTTTTTTTTACAAAAATAGGAATTCATTTGAATTTATAATATTAAAAGTGCTAATTTAAAATTAACATTAAAATAACATTTTTGCAAAGCTGTGCTTCAAATTTATAATTACATTTGTATGTACAAATATTGTAACTACAATTATGAAGATTGAAGAAACTATAAAATCTAGTGTTGCTATGGAACCTTCTCAAAAAGCAGTTTTAAATATCATTTATACTCAAAATGATATTCACGAACGTTTTTTAGAAATTCTAAAGCCCTATGATTTATCAAGTGAACAATATAATGTATTACGTATTTTGAGAGGACAAAAGGGGAAACCCGCAAACATGTGTGTCATTCAAGAGCGTATGCTAGCAAAAACAAGCAATACTACTAGATTAGTAGATAAATTACTTTTAAAAGAATTGGTAACCCGAACAGTTTGCCAAGAAAACAGAAGAAAAATAGAAGTTTTGATTACCGCAAAAGGGTTATCTATTCTCACCGAATTAGATCCAAAAGTAATCGATTTTGAAAAAAATATGGTTCAAAAATTATCCAATTCAGAATTAGAACAGCTGAACTTCCTTTTAGAAAAAATTAGAAATCAATAATTAATAAACACCCGAACAAATGAGTACATTCTTAGAAAATCAAAATTGGCGTTATGCCACAAAAAAATTCGACGCAACAAAAAAAATCTCAACAGAGGATCTTAATTTTCTAAAAGAAGCCATTCGCCTTAGCACTTCTTCTTTTGGATTACAACTTTACAAAGTTATTATTGTAGAAAATCCTGAATTGAGAGCAAAATTACAACCTGCAGCGTGGGGTCAAACTCAAATAACTGAGGCTTCACACTTAATTGTTTTTGCAAACCAAACTGTAGTAAGCGATTTAGATGTTGATGCTTATATTAAAAACGCTAGCGAAACTAGAGGAATTCCATTAGAAGCTTTAACTGGATTTGGTGATTACATGAAAGGTGCAATTGGACCTATTCCTGCTGATTTGAAAACTATTTGGACTTCAAAACAAACCTACTTGGCCTTAGGGAATTTACTAAATGCTGCAGCTGAACTAAAAATTGATGTAACACCAATGGAAGGTTTTGATCCAAAACAATTCAATGAAATACTTGGATTAGATGCTTTAAATTTAAATGCTGCTGTAATTGCTCCTATTGGTTACCGTCATGAGGATGATGCTACTCAATATTACAAAAAAGTTCGAAAATCAAACGAAGATTTATTCTTAACGCTATAATTATTAACAAAAATCAAATTTAAACATGAAAAATTTAAAAACAATTGCAATTGCATTATTAGTAGCTTTCGGAACAGCAACAATTACTGCACAAACAAAAAAAGTAGATGCCGCTAAAAGTTCAATCACATGGTTGGCAAAAAAAGCAACAGGTCAACATGAAGGAACTGTAAACCTAAAAGAAGGCGCTTTGGTTTTCAAAGGTAAAAATTTAGCAGGTGGTTCATTTACTGTAGATATGACGTCAATGGCTGCAACAGATTTGAAAGCAGGACAAGGAAAAGAAAAATTAGAAGGTCACTTGAAATCTGAAGATTTCTTTGGAACTGAAAAATTCCCAACTTCAACATTAGTTTTCAAAACTATTGCTGCAAAAGGAAATGGTGTTTATACAGTTACTGCTGATTTAACAATCAAAGGGATTTCAAATCCAATAACTTTTGATCTTGCTACAACTACAACAACTGCAACTACTACGTTGAAAATAAACAGAACAAAATATGATATTAAATACGGATCTGGTAGCTTTTTCGACAATTTAGGAGACAAAGTTATTTATGATGATTTCGATTTAACAGTAGCTTTGAAATTCTAAAACATTAGAAACTAAAACTAAAAACTAAACTGAGAGCCTTAACAGAAATTGTTAAGGCTTTTTTTATTCTATTTAGTTAATTCTAAAAAGGGATAACTCCCATTTTTTTCATCAAGAAAGTTGCACTTTTATTTTGGCAAATTCCATTACCTAATTTATAATCAAAATGCAAGTCATCATCTACGATTTCTACTTCAAAACAACGATTGATCAATTGATTTGGAAACTCGTTTGTAGTGAGACAAACCTCAATATCGTGAGTTGCGATAACACCAATTGCATTTTTGCCTATTATATTTTTGATGAATTCTACCGTCCCATTTCGCTTGTCATCTGAATTTGTACCTCTTAATATTTCGTCTAAAAGTACAAAAGATTGTTCAATGTCTAAAGCTTCAATAATTTGTTTCAATCGTTTAATTTCGGCGTAAAAATAGGATTCACTATCTGATAACGAATCCGACAAGCGCATTGAAACTAAAACCGAAAGCGGATGAACATTTGCTTTTTCGGCACAAACTGGAGCGCCACAGCCTGCCAAAACCATATTTACACCCAAACTTCTCAAAAAAGTACTTTTCCCCGACATATTCGAACCAGTGAGAATTGTAAATGAGTGCGGATTAAAAGAAATATCGTTGCCTATTCTTGAGTTTTCATTCAATAAAGGATGACTTAAATCAGTAAACGAAATTTCATAATTAGTGTTCAAAGTTGGAAATACAAACCGAGTATTATTATATGAAAAATTTGCAAAACTGATAAGCATTTCATATTCGCCAATTATAGCAATCCAATTTTCAAGATTAATTGCATTTTCCTTTTTCCAACTAATCATCTTTCTTAAATTATGAAAATGATATAGAAAAAGTCCGTTGAACAAAATAGCACTAAAGATATTTCCTATGCTATCCATTCTCGAGAACAACTCCGAAAGTTCTTTTATTTTAGTACTCGCAGTAGCTTCCGAAGTAATTAACTGTTGTTTTAAACGCTTTAATTTTTCAGTTTCAAATTCTTTTTCTTGAATGGTTTCGATTAATAATCCGTACTGTTTTACTACTTTATCAATACGAGACGATTGCGCATTTTCGGCTTGGATTCGCTTCAAGAAAACACCTGAAAACCCTAAATTCGCAGTAAAAATAAAAGCAAAATAAGAAAGGTAAATAGTATTTGAACTTATAAAATAAGCAAATAACGTTGCAAATAATAACGTTGGCAATACATAGGATATAATATTACTTACCTTTGACATCGGAGAACTATTGAACGAACGCCATTGCAATAACGATTTATAATAAGACTCTTTATCATCACTCAATTTAGCAAAAACCATGAATTTTTGACGCCAATCTAAATCTTCAGATAATTCTTTTATAGCCAATTGATTTTCAAGAATTTCATCGTTCGGCAAAATACCCAATAGTCTTTTCGCCAAGGTTTTTTTTCCAATGAATGTATGAGTCCGATTCAAATTTTGAAATAAGGAATGGTCTCCAAAAACATCCAAATCATACGAATACGGATGCGTGAAATCGGTAAATTCAATTCCGTTTTCAAAAGGAATGCTTTCTTTATTAAGAAAGCTAATTTCATCATTATTAATCGCTATCAGCGCTTCTAAATACTTGATTTTGGAGCTTAGTTTTGAATGAATTCGTATAAAAACAATAAAAACTACAACGAGTACAATGGCTAAAATTTCAAAGTAAACTTCTTTGGTTTTAATATAATAAAAAAGCATGATTATACTTACTATTATGCTTATTAGCCTTAAAAAACTAATTTGATTGTATTGCTTTTTTAAACCTTCAACTGTTTTGGTGAATTGTGCTTTTCGACTTGTGTAGATTTCCATATTTTAATAATTAAAACAAATATAAGTTTTAATTACCATTGCATTTCAAGTTAAATTTCATAAAAAGCAAAACCGCAATCAAAATAATTCGGTTGCGGTTCTTTATAAAGTAGCGTTATTCATGTAATGCCAATATGGGAACATCACTTTCAAAAGCAAATGTTTTGATTAAACTTTTCCCTAGAATATTTTCGAAAAAGTTATGTTTATAGGACAGCATCGCTAAAATATCAATATCCTTTTGTGCTAAAAAGTCTTCAATAGTTCCTTTTACATCTTCACTTGGAATGATGAAAAATTCTACTGGTTCGTTTTTAAAATCTTGTTTCCACTTGTCAATTACTGTTTGTTTAATATTAGAATCGAAGGTACGAACAAAAAGACATTTCACTTTGGCATTTACTTGTATCGCAAAATCCAAAACTTGCTTCAACGCAATTTTATCTTTTCTGCTGTATCGGGTTGTAAGTCCAATTTTTTTAATTTTATCAAACTTGGCTTTGTTAGGCACCGTTAGTGATAAAATTGGAATTTTTTCAATGACCGTTCCCGCATTTGAACCCAAAAATAATTCTTTAAGTCCCGTTGCACCGCTTGTTCCCATCACAATTAAATCAATTTTTTCGTCTTTTACCAGTCGTTTCATTACGCTAATTAAATCTCCTTGTTCCAAAACGTGGCTCATCGGAATAGCATCTAAGTTGTGCTCTTCAGCAATTTTCCGTAATAAAGGAACTTGGTCTTTAAAATTCTCGAAATTGCTTAATTCTATAGATTCATATACATCGGCCACATACACTGGATATCCTTCATATGAAACTGGAGGCAAATCATAGACGTGCAAAACAATTAATTCTGCTTTTATGAATTTTGCCATTTCTAAAGCATAAACAAAAGCATTATTTGCCGTTTTAGAAAAATCCGTGGGAAACAATATTTTTTTCATAACTATTGATTTTCAATTATTTACATAAATTTAATCCTTTAATTTTAATAACAGAATGATATAAATCAGTTTTATATAATTTTAACAAAATTCTTCGATGTAGGAAATAAAACAAGAGTCAAACGGGAAATCTGTACATTGATTCCCACATTAAAAATGAAAAATATACGCACAAATCTTCGTAACTTTGCCTTCTTGATTTACAACTTATGATTCAAAATGATACTATTGTAGCTTTGGCCTCGCCTTCTGGTGCAGGAGCTATCGCTGTTATTCGTATTTCTGGAAACGATGCAATTGCAGTTTCCAAGTCGATTTTCAATTCAGTTTCAGGAAAAGACATTACGAAACAGAAAACACACACGCTGCATTTGGGTCATATTGTAGATGATACAAAAGTTATTGACCAAGTATTGCTTTCCATTTTTAAAGGACCAAATTCCTACACGGGCGAGAATACAATCGAGATTTCGTGTCACGGTTCTACCTATATTCAGCAACAAATCATTCAATTATTACTCAGAAAAGGCTGCCGTATAGCAAATGCGGGCGAGTTTACTTTACGTTCTTTTTTGAATGGGAAAATGGATTTATCACAAGCCGAAGCAGTTGCCGATTTGATTTCATCGGATAATGAGGCATCACATCAAATTGCGATGCAACAAATGCGTGGCGGTTTTAGTAATGAAATCAAGCAATTGCGACAAGAATTATTAAATTTTGCTTCGCTTATAGAATTAGAATTGGATTTTGCTGAAGAAGATGTGGCTTTCGCCGATAGAACGCAATTTCGGGAATTATTGAACAGAATTGAGTTTGTTTTGAAACGATTAATAGATTCGTTTGCGGTTGGAAATGTAATCAAAAACGGAATTCCTGTTGCCATTGTGGGTGAACCCAATGTTGGAAAATCAACTTTATTAAATGCTTTATTGAACGAAGAACGCGCCATAGTTTCAGAAATTGCTGGAACCACACGCGATACAATTGAAGATGAATTGGTCATTGGCGGCATTGGATTTCGATTTATTGACACAGCAGGAATTCGCGAAACGGCAGATGTAATTGAGAGTTTAGGAATTCGAAAAACATTTGAAAAGATAGAACAAGCACAAGTTGTTTTATATTTGGTTGATGGTTCTCGGTTGTCAGTTGATGGAAAATTAGAAGATTTACTACTTGAAGTTGGAAAAACAAGAAACCAATTTCCACAAAAACCAATACTAGTGATTATCAATAAAATGGATTTAATTTCACCTGAAAACATATCGATTATTGATAAAAAGCTAACAACTAACAACCAACAACTAACAACCATTTACATTTCTGCAAAAGAAAATATTGGAGTTGACGAACTCAAAAATCAGTTACTTTCATTTGTAAATACTGGTGCTTTGAGGAATAATGAAACTATTGTAACCAACACGCGTCATTATGATTCATTATTAAAAGCTTTGGATGAAATTCAGAAAGTAAATTACGGATTGCAATCCAACATTTCGAGTGATTTAATGGCAATTGATATTCGGGAAGCGCTGTATCATTTTGGAATGATAACTGGTGAAGTTACCAATGATGAGTTACTGGGGAATATTTTTGCTAATTTCTGTATCGGAAAGTAATCAATAAAATTCACCATCAACATAACACCATTTTCCATCCTCGATAGTGAATGCAGATTTTTCGTGATGAATATGGGATAAATTGTAGGAATCAGTATAAAATGCTTTGAACTCAACAGTATTTTCAGTTACCTCAATTATTTCAAGTTTGTTCCACTTATTATTTCGAGACCATTCTAAAATATAGCTTTTAATTAGTAATTTGCGTTGAAGAATTGCAGTTGTTGCTACTAAATAATCTACTGCTTGTGTAGCAAATGCAGTATATCTAGAGCGCATCAAGGCCTCAGCCGAAGGAGGATTTTGCAAAGAAATGATGTATTTATGACAACATTCTTGAAAAGAAATGTTAGAACCACAATAGCAATTTACATCCATTATTTCGTTAGAATTATGATTCACTATTTATTTTACGATGCAATT
>CALPQA020000062.1 GCA_943325595.2 Auritidibacter sp. Marseille-P8566 | reverse complement strand
TTGAAAGGGGATATATTAAGAATTGAACAAATATTATACAATATTGCTGGAAATTCATTGAAATTCACCAAAAAAGGAACTGTTGAGATTCGATGCGAAATGACACAAGATTTTCCCAAATCACAAGACATTCGCATTTCGATAACTGACACTGGTATTGGAATGGACTCCAAATTTCTAACAGAAATTTTTAACAAGTTTTCTCAAGAAGATCACGCCATTACAAGGAAATTTGGAGGCACGGGATTGGGCATGTCAATATCATATGAATTAGTACGTTTAATGAACGGTCAAATTGAAATAGAAAGCAAAAAAAATAAAGGAACAACTGTACATATTAATATCAATTTAAAAAAAGGAAAAACGATCAATTCAACTGTTCATAATCAATCTTCAAAAATAAATCTAAAAAACATTTCGATTTTATTAGTTGAAGACAATGCCATTAACCGAATTGTCGCAAAAAAATCGTTACTAAATTACAATTGTAAAGTTACTGAAGTTTCTAACGGACACCAGGCTATTGAAGCCTTGAAAAATAATAAATTTGACGTTATTTTAATGGATATTATTATGCCCGAAATGGATGGCATTGAGGCTACTCGATACATTAGAAATGAATTAAAAATTGATACCCCAATAATTGCATTTACTGCAAATGCGTTTAAATCTGAAATTGAAAAATTTATCGAATTAGGAATGGATGATTATGTGATAAAACCTTTTGATGAAAACATATTAATCCAAACAATAGCCAAAAATACCGTTCAAAAAAAATCGGCTGATTAGTCATTGAGGATTGAAACAATCCCTATAAAAAAATAATTCCTAAATTTCCTTAATTAGGGATTTATTAAATATTTCGTAACTATACCTCGCAATTAACCTAAAGTTTATAAATTTGTAGGTATGAAAATACCATTTAATGAAAATAAATTAATTGAAGGCGAGGATTATTATATCACGCCCGAAGGTTATAAATGTTTTACAGAAAAGCACCATTTAAAACGTGGACATTGCTGCAAAAGCGGTTGTCGCCATTGCCCGTATGGTTTTGACAAAAAAACAAATGAAATTAGAAAATAAGGTAATTTAAATTCAAAAAATGACGTTTCAAGAACAAATACAAGAAGGAATTCCAGCTGTTTTACCTCAACCAAAACAGTATGAAACTGCCATAAATCATGCACCAAAACGCAAAGAAATTTTATCTTCCGAAGAAAAAAAATTAGCGCTTCGCAATGCACTTCGGTATTTTGAACCTAAAGACCATGTTGTTTTGATCAAAGAATTCTCTGAGGAATTAGAAAAATACGGAAGAATTTACATGTACCGTTTGCGTCCCGATTATAAAATGTATGCCCGTCCAATTTCAGAATATCCTGGAAAAAGCGAACAAGCAAAAGCCATTATGCTCATGATTCAGAACAATCTGGATTATGCAGTGGCACAACATCCCCACGAGTTAATTACCTATGGAGGAAATGGAGCTGTTTTTCAAAATTGGGCACAATACCGCCTGACGATGCAATATCTATCAGAAATGACAGATGAACAAACACTGACAATGTATTCTGGACACCCGATGGGATTATTTCCTTCTCACAAAGAAGCACCACGAGTTGTAGTTACTAACGGAATGGTAATTCCAAATTATTCTAAACCAGACGATTGGGAAAAATTCAATGCATTAGGAGTTTCTCAATACGGTCAAATGACGGCTGGAAGTTATATGTATATTGGACCCCAAGGGATTGTTCACGGAACTACAATTACCGTTTTGAACGGATTTCGAAAAATAAAAAAATCACCATCAGGAGGGTTATTTGTCACTTCTGGTTTAGGTGGAATGAGTGGGGCGCAACCAAAAGCAGGAAATATATCCGGCTGCATAACCGTTTGTGCAGAAATGAATCCCAAAATCACACACCTGCGCCATGACCAAGGTTGGGTAAATGAAATTATTACCGACTTAGATGAATTAGTTGAAAGAGTGGCATCGGCAAAAGCCAATAAAGAAATAGTCTCTATAGCCTATCTTGGAAATAGTGTTGATGTATGGGAAAAATTTGATGCCGAAAATATTCATATTGACTTGGGAAGCGATCAAACTTCGCTTCACAATCCATGGGCAGGCGGCTATTATCCCGCAGGAATTTCATTTGAAGACGCCAACGAAATGATGGCAGAAAACCCAAAATTATTCAAAGAAAAAGTACAAGAATCGCTGCGAAGACATGCTGCTGCAATTAACAAACACAACGCAAAAGGAACCTATTTCTTTGATTATGGCAATGCCTTTTTACTAGAAGCATCAAGAGCTGGCGCTGATGTTATGGCTTCAAACGGAATTGATTTTAAATATTCCAGTTATGTTCAAGACATTATGGGACCTATGTGTTTCGATTATGGATTTGGTCCTTTCCGATGGGTTTGCGCTTCAGGAAAACCAGAAGATTTAGCAAAAACTGATGCTATTGCTTGTACTGTTTTAGAAGAAATGATGCTCAATTCACCAATTGAAATTCAGCAACAAATGGCTGACAATATTCATTGGATAAAAGGGGCACAAGAAAACAAATTAGTCGTGGGTTCTCAAGCTCGAATTCTATATGCCGATGCCGAAGGAAGAGTAAAAATTGCCGAAGCATTCAATAAAGCAATTGCAAAAGGCGAAATTGAAACCGTTATTTTAGGACGAGACCACCACGATGTTTCTGGTACAGATTCTCCTTATAGAGAAACTTCAAACATTTATGACGGCTCCAAATTTACTGCCGATATGGCAATTCAAAATGTCATTGGAGATAGTTTCCGAGGCGCAACTTGGGTCTCGATTCACAATGGCGGTGGCGTAGGTTGGGGCGAGGTAATTAATGGTGGATTTGGTATGGTTCTTGATGGCAGTAAAGAAGCCTCAAAGCGCTTACAATCAATGCTTTTCTGGGATGTAAACAACGGAATTTCAAGACGAAGTTGGGCCAGAAATGAAGGTGCAATTTTTGCAATAAAAAGAGCAATGGAAGCCGAACCATTATTAAAAGTTACCCTACCAAATACGGTTGACGATTCGTTATTTTAGTTGAAATTAATGTTCCATTTATAAATCAAATAACTATGAAAGCAATTAAAATTTTTTCTGTATTTATATTTTTTTTAGTATTGTCTTGCAGCTCGGTTAGGGTAAATTCTGATTTTGATAAAAATGTTGATTTCAGTCAATATAAGACATATGCGTATCATAAAACCGGAATTGATAAAGTTGAAATTTCCGACTTAGACAAAAAAAGAATTCTTCGAGCTATTGATGCCGAAATGACAAAAAAAGGATTTACAAAAAGTGATACTCCTGATTTATTAGTAAATATTTCCACAAAAGAAAGAGAACAAATTGATGTAAACCAATACAATACAAGTTGGGGTTATGGCTGGGGTTGGGGTTGGAATCCTTATTTATGGGGAGGACAAACCTATGTAACCACAACTACCGAAGGCACCTTATTCATTGATTTAATAGATGCCAGAAAAAAAGAACTCGTTTGGCAAGGTGAAGGCGAAGGGTATTTGACAAAAGTTAGAAGCGAAAAAGAAGCTAGAATAAACGAATTTGTTTCGAAAATATTAGCGCAATTTCCTCCCCAAAAATAATTCCTCGCAACTAATTAACAGTTAGCGGCAATATAAACCACGTTTGCTTTAAAATGAGAGAATTTATCACCGAAGCTTTTAAAGATGAGATTTTTAAAAATTTTATGTTTGCGATATTTTTCGCTGCATTTGCGGTATTTATTTATAATTACAAGTCTTGGGATTCAAAATATGAAATAAAAGGCAAACCTGACTACATGAAAAAAGCATATTTCGTTAGAATGAATTTGATTACAATTAGCTGTGGAATTATTGCCATAATTTGTGTGTTCAAAGCATTGTTTGCAATGACATAATATACTGCCGCTAACAGCCCTTTCAAGAAATGGCGAGGCTCGGGATTTATCAGAATTGGTAATTGTTGAATCAAAGTTTTGTCTATATTTGTAATCAAAAGTGCTGAAAATCAGCAACTTCGTGAAGCGACCAAACGTTATAAATCAACATTTACAATGTAGCTTGTTTTTATAAAAGTATAAAATTACCTCCCAACTCGGGAGGTTTTTTTATGCTAAAAAACAACAAAAAAAGAGTTAAGTGTCGTAAAAAATTTAAATTTAAAATATTGAAAACTAGATGTTTAAATTAATTTACAAACCGTTTAACACTGTAAAGCAATTGGAAAATAAAAAGTGAGAAAGCAAAACAATATTAATTTTGTTGGTAAATACAATTTAACAATTAATTTAAAACATCGTTAGCTTTCATTTACATTTTAATTTGATTGTTACGGAAATTCAATATACTCAACATGGAATTAAATAAATACAGTAAAACCGTAACCCAAGACCCAACGCAACCTGCTGCACAAGCGATGTTATACGGTATTGGTTTGACCGATAAAGAATTAGCACAATCTTTTATAGGAATTGCATCCATGGGCTATGACGGAAATACGTGTAATATGCATTTAAATCACCTTGCATCCTATATAAAAGTTGAAGTAAATGCGGTTGAAATGGTAGGTTTAATATTCAACACTATTGGAATTAGCGATGGTATTACAAATGGAACTGATGGGATGAGGTATTCGTTAGTGAGTCGAGAAATCATTGCCGACAGTATAGAAAGTGTCGTTGCAGGTCATTATTATGATGGTGTAATTGCAATTCCAGGTTGCGATAAAAATATGCCTGGTTCCATAATTGCAATGGGAAGATTAAATCGTCCTTCAATTATGGTTTATGGAGGAACTATTGCCCCAGGAAAATATCAGGGAAAAGACCTGAATATTGTTTCTGCTTTTGAAGCTTTAGGAGAAAAAATTGCAGGAAAAATATCGGAAGAAGAATTCAAAGGAATCATTAAAAATTCTTGTCCAGGTGCAGGTGCATGTGGCGGAATGTATACTGCAAATACAATGGCTATTGCAATTGAAGCACTTGGAATGAGCCTTCCCTACTCGAGTTCGAATCCAGCCGTGAGTTATGAAAAAATTGAGGAATGCAAACAAGCAGCACATTATATAAAACTACTTTTAGAAAAAAATATTTGTCCAAAAGACATTATGACTTTTGAAGCTTTTGAGAATGCAATTACCACTTTAATTGCACTTGGAGGAAGTACGAATGCCGTTCTACATATTATTGCTATGGCAAAAAGCATCGGTGTGAAAATCACGCAAGACGATTTCCAAAGAATTAGTGACAAAACGCCATTAATTGCCGATTTTAAACCAGGAGGGAATTATTTAATGCAAAACCTTCACGAAAAAGGCGGAGTTCCAATGGTGTTGAAATACCTTTTAAGCAAAGGAATGCTTCACGGAAATTGTGTTACAGTAACGGGAAAAACATTGGCAGAAAACTTAAAAGATATTATTGATATCGATTTTGAAGAACAAAACATCATTCGTCCGATTGAAAATCCGATTAAAAAAACAGGACATCTTCAAATATTATATGGAAATCTTGCCGAAAAAGGTTCGGTTGCAAAAATAACTGGAAAAGAAGGCGAGAAATTTACAGGTCCAGCCAAAGTTTTTGATGGTGAAAAGGAACTCATTCAAGGAATTGAAGACAAAAAAATTAAAGCGGGTGACGTAATTGTTATTCGCTATGTAGGACCAAAAGGCGGACCCGGAATGCCAGAAATGCTAAAACCAACTTCTGCAATTATAGGAGCAGGATTAGGAAAAAGTGTTGCCCTAATTACAGATGGAAGATTCAGCGGTGGAACCCATGGATTTGTTGTGGGACACATCACTCCGGAAGCCTATGATGGTGGAACTATTGCACTAGTAAAAGACAATGATATAATTGAAATTGATGCGGTAAATAATACCATTCACCTTGCAATATCGAATGAAGAATTAGAGAATAGAAGAGCGCTATTTGTCACGCCACCTTTAAAAGTAACCAATGGTGTTTTGTACAAATACACCCGATTGGTAAAAGACGCATCAGAAGGTTGCGTAACTGACGAAGCTTAACAAAAAATAATACGATATTTAAAAATAAAAAAATGGCTAATTCTGAAACAGTAACTGCCCCAAAGACAGTAAATTTAGAACCTAAAAAATTAACAACAACAGGAAGTTTAGCAGTGATTGATGCTTTATTATCCGAATCCGTTGATACCATATTTGGTTATCCGGGTGGTGCA
The DNA here is from genome assembly GCA_943325595.2 of Auritidibacter sp. Marseille-P8566. Next base: position 2,072 of record CALPQA020000062.1, on the reverse strand, counting down.
ATTATGCCTATTTACGATGCCCTTTACGACTTTAATGACAAACTAAATCACATATTAGTGCGTCACGAGCAAGGTGCAATTCACGCTGCACAAGGATATGCAAGAGTAAGTGGGAAAACAGGAGTTGTATTTGCAACAAGTGGTCCAGGCGCAACGAATTTAGTCACAGGATTAGCGGATGCACAAATAGATTCTACACCACTAGTTTGTATTACAGGACAAGTTTTTGCTCATTTATTAGGTACCGATGCGTTTCAAGAAACCGACATTATTAATATTACGATGCCGATTACGAAATGGAATTACCAAATCACAGATGCTTCTGAAATACCCGAAATTTTAGCGAAAGCTTTTTACATAGCAAAATCAGGTCGTCCAGGTCCGGTTTTAATTGACATTACAAAAAATGCACAACTGCAATTGTTTGAATATATTGGTTACAGACCGTGTATTCATATTCGCAGTTACCGTCCAGAGCCAATTGTTCGCAAAGAATATATTGAAAAAGCAGCAGCTTTAATCAACAATGCCAAAAAACCATTTGTGATTTTTGGACAAGGCGTTTTGCTTGGAAATGCTGAAAATGAATTTAAGAATTTTATTGAAAAAGCGGGACTTCCTGCAGCTTGGACAATAATGGGAATGAGTGCTTTACCAACGGATCATCCACTTGGAGTTGGAATGTTAGGAATGCACGGTAATTATGGTCCAAATGTTTTGACCAATGAATGTGATGTTTTAATTGCTGTTGGAATGCGATTTGACGACCGAGTGACTGGGCGTTTGGATAAATATGCAAAACAAGCTCAAATTATTCATTTGGATATTGACCCAGCAGAAATTGATAAAAACGTACAAACTACAGTTCCGGTTTGGGGAAATTGCAAAGAAACATTACCGTTATTGACCGAATTACTAGATACAAAAACACATCCTGAATGGATGAATGAATTCGAAATTAGAAAAGAAAAAGAAACTACATCATTAATTCATAAAGAACTAAACCCAGTCGATGGAGAATTGACAATGGGCGAAGTAATGCAGGTGTTGAATGAATTAACGGATGGAAATGCAGTCATTGTTACCGACGTTGGACAACACCAAATGGTAGCTTGTCGATATACCAAACAAAATATTTCACGTAGTAATATTACGAGTGGCGGATTAGGCACAATGGGATTTGCACTTCCTGCAGCAATTGGAGCAAAATTAGGTGCGCCCGAAAGACACGTTGTTGCAATAATGGGTGATGGTGGAGCACAGATGAATATCCAAGAGTTGGGAACAATTATGCAGTTTAAACCCAATGTAAAAATTCTGATTTTAAACAACAGTTTCCTCGGAATGGTTCGCCAATGGCAAGAATTATTCCATGAAAAAAGATATTCTTTCACCGATATTCAAAGTCCAAACTTTGTAAAAGTTGCTAATGCTTATGGAATTGACGGAAAGCAAATTTCAAAAAGGGAAGAATTAAAAGCAAGTTTGAAAGAAATGCTAGACCATCCAAGCTCGTTTTTATTAGAAGTAGCCGTACTTCACGAAGACAATGTTTTCCCGATGGTGCCACAAGGAAAAGGAGTTGCAGAAATTGTTTTAAGCAAAGAAGAAATTTAGGATTACCCAATTTATACGGAAATCTAAAAAATATTAAAATGAAAAAGGAATATACATTATCGGTTTACACGGAAAATCAAGTTGGTTTACTTAACAAAATCGCCATAATTTTTTCGAGAAGAAAAATCAATTTAGAGAGTTTGAATTCTTCACCAAGTGAAATTGACAAAATCTACAGATTCACAATTGTGATTATTGAAACAGAAGCTGTTGTCAATAATATTGTGCGTCAATTAGAAAAAATTGTAGATGTATTCAAAGTGTTTTCCAATACCAATGAAGAAATCGTTTGGCAACAAATGGCGTTGTATAAAGTACCAACTTCCATCATTATGAAAGAAGTAAAAGTGGAGCGTTTATTGCGTGAATATGGCGCAAAAGCGGTAGTAATTCGAGAAGATTATACTGTTTTTGAAGCAACAGGACAAGACGAAGAAATTAATAACTTACTTACC
>CALPQA020000061.1 GCA_943325595.2 Auritidibacter sp. Marseille-P8566 | reverse complement strand
TAATTTCCCGTGCATTTTTTAATGATCAATTAGGTCCTTTTGAAGAAATCATAACAAAGCAATTTGGTTTTGATAAAATTTTACCGATGAATACAGGTGCTGAAGCCGTTGAAACTGCATTGAAAATTTGTAGAAAATGGGCTTACGAAGTAAAAGGAATCACTTCTAGTGCTGCGCAAATAATTGTATGTGATGGTAATTTTCACGGGAGAACGACTACTATTATTTCGTTTTCTAACGATAATAATGCCCGTAATAATTTTGGACCTTATACTGAAGGATTTATTAGTATTCCGTATGATGATTTAGAAGCTTTGGAAAATGCCTTAAAATCATCAAAAAACATTGCAGGTTTTCTAGTTGAACCTATTCAAGGAGAAGCAGGAGTTTATACACCAGCTGATGAATACATGATGCGCGCCAAAGAATTATGTAACGAACACAATGTTTTATTTATTGCAGATGAAATCCAAACTGGAATAGCTAGAACGGGATCTTTGTTGGCAGTTTGTGGAAATTGTACCTGCGAAAATCAATGTGAACGACAAGAAACGTATGCAAAACCAGATATTTTAATACTTGGAAAAGCATTATCTGGTGGCGTTTATCCTGTATCTGCAGTTTTGGCAAACGATGCTATTATGAATGTAATTAAGCCAGGACAACACGGTTCTACTTTTGGTGGAAACCCAATTGCTGCAGCGGTTGCGGTTGCTGCTCTTGAAGTAGTTGATGAGGAGCATTTGATACAAAATGCCAGAGTTTTAGGGAAGTTGTTTCGCAGTAAGTTGAACGAATACATTCATACTTCAAACATAGCAGTTTTAGTGCGCGGACGTGGTTTGTTGAATGCAATTGTAATAAATGATACCGAAGATAGTGATACTGCTTGGAACATTTGTATGGCATTTCGCGATAACGGACTATTAGCCAAACCAACCCACGGTAATATTATTCGTTTTGCGCCGCCCTTAGTGATAAATGAAGAGCAATTACTTGACTGTGTTGCAATCATAATTAAAACATTGAAGCAATTCGAGAAATAATGTTTTAAAAAAAATTCCGCTAAAGCAAAAGAAATTATTTCTTAGCATTAGCGGAATTATTATTTTTAAGAAACTGACCTTGGAATTGGTTTTATTGGTCTTGTTCTTGTTGGTATTTTATTTTTTCCATGATGTTTTTTTCCATCGCTTTAATTCCCTCTTCACCAACAAATGCATACAAATAAATATTTAAAATAAAATAAATAGAACTTAATACAATTCCAATAATAGCAAGGATTTTACCGATATTTAGATTTTGATAGTTCAAATACAATTCAGGACTTTCCTGATATAATTTCAAATCCTTTTTAGCTAAAACTAAGGCTACAATTCCTAATGTTAAGCCTATAAAACCGTAGCAACAACATGTTAATATTGATAAAATTCCTAAAACAAGTACTGCAGTTCCGTTTGGTAAATTTCTTTTTTCCATGATTTAAAATAATTTTTAATAATTAGTCATTTTGTAAATGTAAGCAATAATCATTATTACAGCATTGCCAATTGCAAGCCCAATAATGATTTTGTGATAACTTCTTGATTTGTCAACAAAATGCAATCCCAAGAAGGTAAATAATAGGAGCGTAGTATATATTGCCGGAAAGAGATGAAAAGCAGCCAAAAAATCGCCATTAAGAAGCAATAGTAAAGATCGCTGCGTTCCACAACCCAAACAATCCACTCCAAAAAGGGATTTGTTCATACAGGGCGCCATATATTTTTCTATATCCAAAATCTATTGAATTGCTCCTGCAATTTTACGAAAAAAATATTCATTCTCTATTACTAAGTTTATTATTTTAAAGTTTCCTACTTTTGAAATCTAATACTAAAAGTAGATGAAAAAATTATTAATTCCAATTATGGTAATTGCAATTTTGGTTGCATTCTATGAACAAAGTTTGGAGAAAAAAAACGTGTATATTTCTGTAATTGCGATTGTAGTTTTTATGCTCGGAATGATGAAATTGAGCGCTAGAACACCAAGTAAAAATCAAGAAAAAGAAGAGGATGATATTCAATAAAGGAGATAAGGTTTCGGTTCTGGATGATGCTATAAATGGCGTGGTACTTTCGGTTCAAAACAATGAAGTTTCTATTGAAACAGAGGACGGATTTGTGATGACATATTTTGTCAAAGAGTTAATTAAAATAAACGATACCAATGATTTAAGTAAAAGTATCGGAAGTTTTAATTCAAACCAAATTAAAAAGGAAAAAGAGGAGCCAAAAGCAAGAAGTTTTGTAAAAGACAAGAAGGCGAAGTATGAAATTCCTGCTCCAGAATTCGATTTGCATATCGAAAAATTGGTGCCAAGTTTTAAAGGAATGAGCAACTATGACATTCTTACATTACAAACGGATACAGCTAAACGACATATAGAATTTGCCATAAGAAATCGAATCCCAAAAATAGTTTTTATCCACGGTGTTGGTGAAGGAATTCTCAAAGCAGAGCTTGATTTTTTATTGGGAAGATACGATTCAATAGATTTCCGTGAAGGCAATTACCAGCGATACGGCATGGGTGCTACCGAAGTTTTTATTAGGCAAAACACGAAGTAAAAAAAACGCCACTTTGAAAATTAATTCAAAGTGGCGTTTTTATATTGTTTAAATGTTTTCTAAATAGTAGTTACAAAATTTCCGAAAATATACGAAGCATACGTAAAGGAATTCGTGCCATTTGAAAAAGTAATGTTTTTGAAAACCACATAGTGATTATAACCTGTTACCGCCTGAGTTGTGGGGTTTAGAATTGCTGTTGTTGTTACTTCAATTAGACCGCTTGTGCCAGTTACTCCATAAGCAGCGTTCCATTCGTCTTCAACAGTAGGGCTTGCAGGCGGAAAAGAAGAACAAAAATACGCGCTGCTTATAATTGAATTAAAAAGACGGTAAACCACCTGATTGCTGCTACTTATCAATAGTGTTCGTGGTGTATTTGCCGCTGTAACTACATTTGCGAAAGTTGAAATTGGCGTTTTTAAAATTAATGCTTCGTTATTTTTTACTTTGAAAAACAATCCGTTATTTACATCACAATCGTTTATTGCAGCAGCGGGATCAAAATTGAAAGTGTCTAATTTGATATCTCCATCGTCGCAACTGTTGAAAAGTAGTACGCATACCAACAAACCAATAAATCGTTTCATATTTTTTATATTTAAAACAAAAGTAGAATATTTAATTTGTTTCAAAAGCATAACCTTTTAAAATCATTGCTTTTAAAGGTATATTTATGAATTTATTAGTTTTAAAATGAGTTAAAGCTTCTACTGAATTCAAATTTTAGCAAGAGGAAATCAGTATATTTGCAGAAATGTATTCTATTTATGAAAACGTACAATTATTATTTTGCAGCCTTTGGAGCCTTTTTTATATGGGGCTTTTTTAGTTTGGCATTAAGACCGCTGCAAAATTACCCTTCTTTGGATATATTATTCTATCGCGTTTTCATTAGTGCTGTTGCAATGTTGCTAATAAATATGGTATTCCGAAGAGAAAAAGTAAAGAACAATTGGTTGCTTTTTTCAAGTTTGAAAACAAAAGAAAAACGCAGAATTGTTTTGCTAACCCTCGGAGGTAGTTTTTTGCTAACTGCGAATTGGTTTGTGTTTATTTATGTAGTGAATCATGTCAATGTAAAAGCGGCATCATTAGCATATTTGATTTGCCCAATAGTAACCACTTTTTTTGCATTTGTAATCCTTAAGGAAAAGCTAAGCAAGTCACAATGGATTGCGGTTTTAATAAGTGTTTTTAGTTGTGTTTTACTTTCAATGAATCATTTTCAAGATATTTTTTACAGCTTTATTGTTGCTACTACTTACGCCTTATATTTGGTTAGCCAACGTAAAAATAGTGAAATAGATAAATTTATAATACTGACAATTCAGTTGCTTTTTACCGCAATTGTTATTTTGCCTTTTTATCCTTTTTACAGCGGAAATATTCCTACTGAGCCTGTTTTTTATATTTGCTTAGCAATAATTGTGATCCTATTTACAATAATTCCTTTATTTTTAAATCTTTATTCACTTAAAGGCATTAATTCATCAACTGTTGGTATTATGATGTATATCAATCCAATAATTAATTTTTTAATTGCTTTTTTTTATTTCAATGAAGATGTAAGTTCAATTCAATTGCTTTCTTATTTTTTAATAGCGCTTTCTATTATTATCTTTAATAAAAAATTGCTTTTTGCAAAGAAATCGAAATCTTTGCAACCCAATTGCAGTAGTATAAAATAATGTAAAATGAAAAAAGTTTATCTAGATAACGCATCAACTACCCAAATTCGTCCAGAAGTAATTCAGGAAATGACTAAAATTATGGTCGAGGATTATGGAAATCCTTCTTCAACGCATAGTTTTGGTCGCAATGCAAAAAGTATTGTAGAGCTTTCCAGAAAGGCTATTGCTAAAAATCTAAACTGCAATGCACAAGAAATTGTTTTTACTTCAGGGGGTACAGAATCCAATAACTTGGTTCTTCGTTCTTGTGTGAAAGATTTGAAAATAAAACGAATTATTACAACTAAAATAGAGCATCACGCAGTTTTACACACTATTGAAGCTTTGCAAAAGGAATTTGGAATTCAAGTAGACTTTGTTTCGCTCAAGGCAAATGGTGAAATCGACAAAACTGACTTGGTTGATTTGCTTTCACAAGATATAAAAACATTAGTTAGTTTGATGCACGTGAATAACGAAATCGGAACCGTTTTAGAAATGGAGTTAATTAGTAGAATTTGCCACCAAAATAGCGTCTTGTTTCATTCGGATACCGTACAATCAGTAGCGAAAACACCAATTGATTTACAGGCTTTATCAGTAGATTTTATTGTTGCTAGTGCCCATAAATTTCATGGTCCCAAGGGCATTGGTTTTGTTTTTGTTAGAAAAAATAATGGGTTACAGCCTCAAATTTTTGGTGGAGAACAAGAAAAAGGCTTGCGTCCTGGAACAGAAGCTGTACACCAAATTGCCGGTATGGCTAAGGCTATGTCGCTTTCTTTGGATAATTTGGACGCAGAAAGAAATAAAATTACGGAATTGAAACACTATTTAATCCAGCAATTGGAATTAGAATTTCCAGAATTCCAAATTAACGGTTCGGCCGATGGATTTTACAACATATTAAACATAAACTTGCCTTTTTCGGAAGACAAAACCGCAATGATACTTTTCGGTTTAGATATCAAGGGAATAGCTGTTTCTCGAGGTAGTGCTTGCCAGTCGGGGAGTAGCAGACCTTCTCACGTTTTGGCGGAGTTTCTTTCTTCTGAAGATTTGAAAAAGCCAAGTGTACGCATTTCTTTCAGCCATTACAATGAAAAAGAAGATGTAGATTTATTAATTAAAGGTTTAAAAGGTATTTAAATTATTTTTTTTGTGCTTTTAATTTTGCTTTTTCCTGTTTTTTAAAATAGCCTCGGAAGAAAAAATTGTGTTTTAGAGCTTCTAAATTTTCGTTCAAACGAAAACTTGCTGCCTTGACATTTGTCATTGTAGAGTCAATTTTCGTTACTAATTTAGGGTCATTTGATAAATAATTGATAACGCCTTTTCCGTCTTTTACATTTAAAATAGTTGCATTTAAATTGGTAACTACTTTATTAATTTCATTGCTAGAACGATTTAAATTGCCCACAATTGTTTTTATTTTATTTGCGACAGCAGTATCTTTTAAAACTCCCACAACACTATTTTTGTTATTTAAATCAGCAATCATTCCATTTAATTTCGCAACTGACTCTGCGGTACCTTCACTGGTTAATTTTAAATTCTGCATTGTTTTTTTTAAGTCGCTTCCCATTACGGTATCGTTAATTAAAAGGCCAACGGTTCCTTTACCATCTTTAATTTCTTTGGTTATTTTGAGAAGGTCAATTGTCAACAATGCTGCATTTTTATTGGTAATATTCAAGGTATTCAAAATATCATCCGTTCGAATTTTATTTACCGAAAGAATAATATCTTTAGATTGTACAACTTGACTTGATTTTTTTCCCGGGACAATGTTGATAATCATATTTCCAACCAATCCATCGGAACCAATAGTGGCAACAGCATTTTTTTTAATGTGTTTAAAAACTTCCTTATCAATAATCATATCTACCCGAATTGTAGTGTCGTTAATCATAATAATTTCTCGAACGGTTCCAACATTAATACCAGAATACCGAACATTGTTCCCCAATTGTAGTCCACTGACGTTATTGAAAATAGCACTTAATTGTCTTGTTTCTCCAAACATTTTCTGTTTTTCGCCAATGAAATAAATGGCGAGTACAAATAAAAGTAATCCAATGATGACGAAAACTCCGAGTCGAACTTTCTGCGTTGCTGATTTTTCCATTTTTATTATTTATTTAAAGAAAGCGCGAACTTTTGGGTCTGTTGATACTGACAATTCCTCAAAAGTTCCTTCGATATAATTTATTCCATCTACTAATAAAATCATTCTATTAGATATCACTCTGGCACAATCTACGTCGTGCGTAATTATTATTGATGAGGTGTTGTATTTTTTTTGGATAGACATCATTAAAACAATAATTTCCTTCGAAGTTATTGGATCTAAACCAGTTGTAGGCTCATCGTAAAGTATTATTTTAGGTTGAAGAATCAATGTTCTTGCCAATGCAATTCGACGTTTCATTCCACCTGAAAGTTCACTGGGCATTAAATTAATGGCATGTGCCAAGCCTACATTTTCTAAGGCTTCCATTACTAATGGGGTAGTATCTTTTAAAAAACCAAATTTTTTAGTGTGTCTTCGTAGTGGAAATTCTAAATTTTCTCGCACAGACATGGAATCATATAGAGCACTTCCTTGAAATAGGAAACCAATTTCAGTTCGTAGTTCGTCTAATTCTTCGTGTTTTAATTCTCCTATGTTTTTACCCATTACCATTATGGTGCCACTATCAGCTTCTTCTAGACCTATCAGGCATTTTATCATTACCGATTTTCCACATCCTGATTTTCCCATTATGACTAGATTTTCTCCTTCAAATAATTTCATATTGAAACCATTTAGCACAGAATTTTCCCCATAACCTTTGCGGAGGTCGCTAATTTCAATTACTGGATTTAAAGAATTAGTTTCGGTTTGCTTCATAACTATAAATCATAAAAAATATTAGTGACAAATACGGCAATGAAATCTATAATAAAAAGCAACATTGAGGTAAAAACAACGGCTGAATTTGCTGCAAGTCCAACGCCTGCAGTTCCTTTTTTACAAGTATATCCTTTATAACAACCCACTAATCCAATAGCGAATCCAAAAAAGAAGGTTTTGATTGTGGTGGGAATTAGATCGCTAAATTCTAAACTATTAAAAACTTGGTTGAAGTAAAGTAAGTAGGAGACGTTTCCTTTGATATTTTCTACCATTGCAGAGCCATAAATCGCAATTGCATCACCAAAGAAGACTAATATTGGAATCATTAAAGTTGTGGCTAAAATTCGTGTTACAACAAGGTATTTGAAAGGATTAGTACCTGATACCTCCATGGCGTCTATTTGTTCTGTAACACGCATAGAACCTAGTTCAGCGCCAATGCCTGAGCCAATTCTTCCTGCGCAAATTAAAGCGGTTATTATGGGACCAATCTCGCGTATGATAGAAATACTTACCATCGAAGGCATCCAGGAGACAGCGCCAAATTCTTGAAGTGTGGGTCTGGATTGTAAAGTAAATACCAATCCGATGATGAAGCCTGTTACAGCTACTAACAACAGGGATCGGTTTCCCATGTTGAAACACTGGTGCAAAAACTCTTTAAATTCGAAAGGTCTTTTGAAGGCTTCTTTAAAAAAGCGACTGGCAAAATAAGAGAGTTCACCGACCTCGGATAAAAAGACTTTGAAAACAGCGATTATATTTGTTAAGCTATTCATAATGGTGGCGAATTAATTTTAATCGAGCTGGGATACTCAAATATACGATAATTCTCCTTAATTAGGAAGTCTTTTTTCAAATGAAAAATAAAAAAACCTACTAAGATTTCCTAGCAGGTTATGAAGTCAATGTACAAAATGCGATTGCCTTTTAAAAAGGAACATCGCTATCGTCATCAAAATTATTTAGATTACTACCAAAAGCCTCGTTGGCAGAAGGAAGATTTTTTGTTTGAAATGGATTGTCATCGTGATTCATCTTTGAAGGTAAATCGTCGTAACTTCCTCCATAGGTTTCTAAATTTTCAAATTTACCTAGGTTTCCAACAAATTTCAATCGTACGTTTTCTAAGCTACCATTTCTGTGTTTTGCAATAATAAATTCGGCTTGACCTTGTGTTGGCGAACTTCCTTCATCATCCCATTCGTCTAATTT
>CALPQA020000060.1 GCA_943325595.2 Auritidibacter sp. Marseille-P8566 | reverse complement strand
AATTCATCAACTAGTTCAACTTTTAAATTATTTTCTACCATTTGAGATTGAATTGCAATAAAATCTTGAGCAGGATTTGGAGCTATAGTAATATTAAAATCAGTTGAAGAAAATGAATTTGTGTTCAAAGTAGTAACAGTTTCCGTAATAGTTGTTACTTTCGCAGCTGTTTTATTTCCATAGAATGTTGGCCCTACAACATACGGATAAGCTGAATTGTGATTGGCATTAACAGTTGTAAAATAGCAATAAACTCCATTTGGATATTCTGGAGTTACACAAAAACGACCATTATGTTCATCGAGATAACTTGGATCTGTTGGGTGAGAAACAAACTCATAATCTTCTTTGAAATAACCTAAAGGGTAAGTGGTACTTACCGCAGGACCATCAAGTACATCTGTTCCGTCAGCCCAAACTGTTCGGGTTGTAATATTTCTGTATTGATATCCTGATTTCATTCGAACAATTGCACCTGTTCCGTTTGTATTTGTATAGGCATAGGCACCATAAATTGGGAATCCGTCATAAGCATAACCTAATAATGGTGAATGTTCAGTTGAATTAATTACATACAGTCCATCAGATGGATACGTTGCACAAATTGTTGAAATAACATTTGTATCTAATCCAAAAGCACTTGGATTTTGATGATGATGATAATTACCATTTGCAGGATGTGCTTTAGCACAATCGAAACCTAAACGTTCTCCTACAACTGCATCTCTGTTCCATTTCCCATCCCCAGTACAACTCACAATTGGTCCTCCACAAACAGTACTAGACGCATTTTTCCATGAAACACCATCGCGATAATCAAATAAAGCAACACCGTTTATGAAGATTCCAATATTTCCTCCAGTTGTTGCTGTTGATGTGCCCGTATTTTGAGTTGGATTTAATGGGAATTTAAATATTGCAGCAGACTGAGTCGTCGCTATTGAAGGATTTCCGTCTAAAAAAGGTCCCGTTATATAAGCAGGGATTCCATTTGTAGTTACATAAACCCAACTAGCAGAATATTGCACCTTCTGCACATTTGCGATAACTGCGTCAACAATGGGGGTTGAGTTGCCAGATACATAATGTCTACCTGTGATTGTAGTATTTTGTAACCATTTTGTAATAGCAGGATTTGTTTGAGAAAACATTGAAAATCCTAATAGTAACATTCCTAAAAGAGTAATTTTTTGGTTCATAATTTTTAATTTTAATTTATTATCTCATTTTATCTAAAATTCCTCTATAAAAAATTCTACATCCAAAAGATTCAGTATTTGGATTTGAAATGCGTTGATTGGCAAGCAATTCATCAACGGCTATTGATAAATAAGGTTTTGCTATCGCTGCATCGCCAGCATTATCATCAATTGCACCTTCATATTTTATTATATACTTCCCTTTAACTTTCCAAATTACAAATGCCTGAGGCGTGTTTAAAGCTTTAAAATCTTTACCAACATTTTGCGTTTTATCCTGTAAATACGGAAAATTTAAGTTTTCTTTTTTTACTTTTAATTGCATTTTATGAAAAGATTCATCTGAATATGCCAAAGTATCCATTGAATTCACTGCTACTAATGGAAAACCCATTTTTTTATACTTTTCATTCATCTGATTCAATCTTTGTGAATAAAATTTTGCCATAGGGCATTTATTACTCATAAAAACAATAATAAATCCTTTAGCATCTTTATAGTCAGATAAGGAAACCCATTTATTTGTAGTAGCACTTTTTAATTTAAAATTAGATATTGCTTTATCTTTTCTATTAAAAGTAAAACTGCTTAAGACAAATAAAATTGCGATTACGTAAAATATGAAAAAATGCTTTTTCATAACTATTTTTTGATAAACTTTCTTGTAGTTACGCTTTTAGTTTGTTTGTCCATCATTTGAAAAGTATAAACTCCAGCTTCTAATGACGAAATATCAATTCCATTTTGCCATTCTGGTTGTGGCAACATCATCACAATTCTTCCTGTAATTGTAGCAATTGTAACGTAATATATTTCTGTATTTGCATCTTTCAAATTTACAAATAATCTGTCATTAACAGGGTTTGGAAACAAACTGAAACTAGTATTTGATTCATTTTCATTTGTGCCCATCGTTCCGGTTACAATAAATTGTCCCATCATTCCACCATCCTCATGACCCCCGAAATGGCAATGGTACATGTATGGATGCGTAACATCAGAATCCGCAAAATCATCAAATTTAGCCACAAAACTAACGGTTTCTCCTTTACTTATAAAAAAGGTGTCTTTCCAACCCGATTCATATGCAGCAGCAGTTCCTGTATTTCTAGAAACAATTTTAAATTCAACATCATGAATATGAAAAGAGTGACCAAAAACAGCTGGATTTGTATTGGCTACTGACCATTTTTCAATGGCATTTAGATTTACAGTTTTATTAATTACCGTTTCATCATAAGAAGTACTATCAAAATTAAATGGCGTTCCACCGGGAGTTCCGTTGGTAATTGAAAGTGTTCTATTTACAGTTGCATCAGTTGCTGTCCAATACGTATTTGTAATTAATGCTGTTGGAACCGAAGTAATTGGGGTTGTAGTTGTTGCCCCAATATTTATATGTAATACATTAAATGTAGTATTGTTTAATAAACTACCAAAAACGCCACCAGTTCCTGGTTCTCCTCCAGGAAAACTCTGAGATTGACCAGAATTATAAGCCTTTAAATCTATACTTGAACCAACAACATCAGTACTTAAATTAACCATGATTTCATATCGTTCTCCAACATGAATTGGTAGTCTTGTTACTGCAACTGGCGCTCCTAAAAGACCTCCGTCATTTCCTATGACATAAAAAGTTCTATTATCACTAAAACCTAAATTATATCCTCTTTCTATTTCAGCATTCAGAATTCTCATTCTCACATATTGCTTTGGCAAAGTATATTGTGCATTTGGAGTTCCATTGGAAAGCATATAATCACCATAAACACGAGCAGATGTTGGTGGTGAAACAAAAGTATTTGATGTAGTATTATAACTTCTACTTGTTAAAGCCAAAACAATATCATCAACTCCATACGTTCTTGGTAAAGCTAGTGCCGATTCTGCAGCATCTTTAACAATTATGAAACCTCCAATACCTTTTGTCATTTGGGCATGAGTTGTTGTATGTAGATGTGGATGATACCATAAAGTAGCTGCCTGATTCATTACTGTCCAATACGGCTGCCAAAGTGTTCCTGCTGGAATAACTTGATGAGGCCCTCCATCCATAACGGCTGGCAAATGCATTCCGTGCCAATGTAAAGTAGTAGATTCGTTTAAATTATTTGTAACATTCATGTGGACTAGGTCATCTTTATTAATAAATAATGTTGGCCCCCAAAAGGTTTCGTTATTTATTGAACCCGTTATAGTTGGATTTCCTGTGACCAATTGCTTTGTTGATTCATGAATATTCAAATTAAAAGTAGTGCCATAAAGTGCTTGTGGCATTGACATCGTGTTGTATTGAGCTTCTAATCCTATTGAAAATAAAGTCAAGAATAAAGGGATAATAATTTTTCTCATTTTTTTTTAGCTAATTAAATAATCTGTTTAAAAATAATATTTACGAAAATAACAATAATTATTCTTTTGGATACGAAAAACGTTGATTAAAAAGAAAATTTTTATCTGTTAATGTATGCAAAAAAGTAATTAAATCTACTCTTTCATTATCTGATAAATGCATCGGTTTTTGTAATTGTTTAGGTAAATTTTTATTGTTTTCAAGCGAATTATAATGTTTTATAACGTCCGTCAGTTTTTTAAAACGACCGTCGTGCATATAAGGATATGTAAATTGTATGTTTCGTAATGTAGGGACTTTAAAAAGTAGATAATCTTTAGTATTTCCTGTAATTCTTTGTCTTCCAATGTCGTTTAAAGTTGTATCTAAAGCAATACCATTTCTTTCGAATTTATCACTTGTAAACAAGGGTTCGTTATGGCAAGAAGCACAATTGGTTTTGAATAATTTATAACCGTTTTGTTCCTGATCTGAAAAATTTTCTTCTTTTCGCATTACTTTATCATATTTTGAATTAGAGGAGATCAATTGCAATTCAAATTGCGATAGGGCTTTTAAAACCCGTTGCCCAGTTATTTTAGTATCACCAAATGCAGCTAAAAATAACGCTTGGTATTTATCGGTTTTCTGAAGTTTAGCCACTACATTTGCTAAAGTTTCGTCCATTTCAATTGGACTTGTAATTGGATTTAACGGTTGTACATCCAAATGATTTACGCCACCATCCCACATAAAACTTTTTGACCATGCCAAATTCATTAATGTCATTGAATTTCGAGTACCAATTTCTCCGTCAATTCCGTGACTCAATTCGTGATCAACGTGAGTAAATCCAGTAGCTTGTAAATGACAACTTGCACATGAAATCGTGTTGTCTCGAGAAAGAATAGTATCGTAAAATAAGTTTCGTCCTAATTGAAAACCTTCTTCGGTTAATGGATTTTTAGAAAAATCGTAATTTGGTTTTGGCCAACCCTTAGGAACTTCCAAATAGAGTGGTGTAGGCTTTAAAAAAGTAAATGCCATTGAAAAAAGTACGATACTTCCTAAAACTAAAATATATTTAAAATAGGCTTTCATTTTAGTTTATGTTTCTATTTATTTTAAACATTTCAAAAGATTTATCTGCAAGTTCCATTGCTTTTATTCCCGGAATCATAATACTATTGTTTTCTGATAGTTTTATATATTTGAACAATTCTGCACTATCAACAACAAAGTCCAAATTCGAATTTATAGGTTTTAATTCGATGGATCTAACAGCATAATTGGGTTTCAAATAACCGCCAATGTGAAATTGGAATCTGTTTTTACGTGTTTTACAACTCGAACTACTACCTTCAATTTTCATATTAATAAATCCACTTTGCCACGCCCAATACATTCCTTTCGTTGGATCTAAATCGCCAGACATTGCACCTGAAACGCTTGCTAAACTGTCAACTCCAATAGAAAAAGTTATCTCTGATATCACTTTTTCAAATTTCTTTGCAATTGGAATTCGTAAAGAATTTTGATCCTCGATGTCTACCAAATGATAACTATTTACTTCAGAAAAAGTTGTTGAATCTGAAAAATGAAGTTTAATATTAGAAATATAAAATCGGAATACATCAATTTGTAATGTATCTTTTAATTCCGAAATATATTGTTTATTACGTTCTAATTCTTCATTTTTAAATTTCAAATTTAAGCGCAAAAATAAAGTGTCTTTTTTTTCTTGTGAGGTAGCCATTTGAAAAAAAAGAAGCAATAATAATTCTATGAAAAATTTATTTTTCATCATCAAATTTTGTTTTAGTTGTAGGCAGGTTTTCATCGCAAGGATGTCCCGGGCGGTCTTCCTCCCAATGCGGATGTTTTGGTTGATTTTTATCTCGTGGGGGTCTTTGAAAATCTTCATTTCTTGATGATTTTCCGGAAGGACCATGTGGTCTGCTATTTTGATTTGAAAACATTTTACCTAACTCTTCCGCTAATATATTAAAATCTTTCAGTTGCGATGCATTGCAAATACTCTTTATATCTTGGAAATGCTTGAAATGTGACTCTTCAATTCTTTTTTGATTGGCTAAAAATAAATTAATGATACTATCTTTTATAACATTATTTACAATTGGTGATTTTAATTGAGAATACAATTCAGATTTTATTTCCTTATTTCTTCTATCTAATGAATCTATTTGATCTTTGTAAATTTTTATTATTGATTCATATTTATCAATTTGATTAGAATTAAATTGTAATTTTTCAATAATTATTTCTTTAGGTCTTCTATTATTTTGTTCTGGATTTCTATTTGGTCTAGAAAAAAACAAAAAAAATAGTATTCCAACATTGAGCAAAAAGAGCCCAATTACAGAATACGTTAAAAGTTTTAATCTATTCATTACGATTTAATATAATTGATTACAATTTGAAACAGACGAAACAATTGTTTCAGTTGGAACTGATGCTTTTGTTGGAATTGACAGTAACATTTTGACATTTAAAGAAACTAAAATTGTAAATGACGCTGCTGCAATCCAAATCCATCGACCTGAAATGGTATTTTGAATATTGATTTTATTTTGGATTTTTGTTAACAATAATGCGCTAGGAGTCACTTTTATGATGCCGTTGCTACTATTGAGAATATCGTTTATCCAGTTTTTTGATTCCATAATTCTTTAGACGTTATTTTTCATTTTTTCTTGCGGTATTCTTCAAATTTATTTGCGATTTTTTCTTTTAAGATAACTTTTGCTCTAAAAACCAAGGATTCAACAGCAGAAACACTCAATTTCATTATTGTTGCAATTTCAGGATTACTTAAGCCATCAACTTTTGAAAGTAGAAAAGCTGTTTTTTGATTTTCTCCTAATTCATTGATAATTCCAAATAACAATGCTGCTTTTTCTTTGTTTTCTAACACAATTCCTGGATGTTCAAAGTTAGAAATATTTAGGAGTTCCAATTCATTTTGACTCTTTTTTCCAAAAATAAAAAAGCGCTTTTGACTTTTTTTATGTTTTATGAAATCCAAACATTTGTTGATTGTAATGCGATAAATCCATGTTTTCAAAGTTGATTTTTCTTGGAATTTATGTAATGAGGAATGTAATTGTATAAAAATATCCTGTGTAATTTCTTCAGCATCTTCAACATTTTGCAAATAATTAAGCGCAACGTTATAAATAAGTACTGAGTACTCATTATATAACTTCGTAAAATCACTTTTGTTAGTTGCCATTTTGCAATACTATTACTTTTTATTGTTGAACCCATACAATACCTTAAAGATAATTTATCGTTTAAATTATTTTGAAACGGGATTATTAAGTTAATTAAAAGGGGTTGACCATTTGGTATTGGTATACACATCATTACCCAAAAGCGATTTTTAAAAAAAAGATAGGATTTTGATGCGTTTTACAGGCTTTTAATTTTAAATTATTGTGTTTTGACATAAAATAAACAAAAAGGTTTAATGTAAAAGAGGTATTTATTACTTTAAATTATTATTATATTTGACTTTTGAAAAAAAATATCATTTAAATAATAATCTATGAAAGTATTAGAAGGAAAAGTAGCCATAATTACAGGTGCTAGTAGAGGAATTGGAAGTGGAATTGCTAAAGTTTTTGCACAAAACGGAGCGAATGTTGCTTTTACATATAGTTCTTCTGCAGAATCTGCGTTAGCATTAGAAAACGAATTAAATGCTTTAGGAATTCAATCTAAAGGATACAAATCTAATGCAGCTGATTTTAACGAAGCACAAAAATTAGTAGATGACGTAATGGCTGATTTTGGAAATATCGATATATTAATTAATAACGCCGGGATTACTAAAGATAATTTATTAATGCGTATGTCTGAAGAGGATTTTGATGCGGTATTGAATATCAACTTAAAATCGGTTTTTAATATGACTAAAGCGGTACAAAAAGTAATGCTTAAAAACCGAAGAGGATCTATAGTGAATATGAGTTCTGTGGTAGGTGTTAAAGGAAATGCTGGTCAATCAAATTACGCCGCATCTAAAGCAGGTATGATTGGCTTTACAAAATCTATCGCTTTAGAATTGGGTTCGCGTAATATTCGTTGTAATGCAATCGCTCCAGGCTTCATTGAAACGGAAATGACTGCAAAACTAAACGAAGATGTAGTGAAAGGCTGGAGAGAATCTATCCCATTAAAACGGGGGGGAACTACTGAAGACGTTGCCAATGCTTGCTTATTTTTCGCATCGGATATGAGTGCGTACGTAACAGGTCAAGTATTGAACGTTTGTGGCGGGATGCTTACGTAAATAAAATTTAAAGATTTAATAATTTAAAGGTTTTTTTTGAGTCAACTATTTTGAATCTTTTAATTTTTTAATGTTATATTCTTTCAATTCTTCAATAAATATCAATGACCACAAACACAATTCTAGTACTATTGATTTCTCTTTTAATAGCGGGTGGATTGTCGTATTATCACTATTTTTATAAAGCTAAAATCAAGTCGAAAGTGTATTTGGTTTTAGCTTTTTTACGCTTTTTTACAGTTTTTGGTGTTTTATTATTATTGATAAACCCAATTATTTCACGTAAAACCTTTGAAATTGTAAAAACACCATTGGCAGTTGTAGTTGATAATTCCAACTCAATTGTAGATTTGAAAGCCAGTGGAACTTCATTAGATGTGTATAAAAAAATAACTACTAACGCCAATATTCAAGAGAAATTTGATGTGCAATCGTATCGTTTTGATAGTGATTTTCAAAGTTCGGAAACCTTTGATTTCAAAGGAAAGCAAACCAATATTGATGAAGTTGCGAAAAGTGTTAAGAGTATTAATAAAAACAAAACGTTTCCAACCGTATTAATTTCTGATGGAAACCAAACTTCAGGAAATGATTT
>CALPQA020000059.1 GCA_943325595.2 Auritidibacter sp. Marseille-P8566 | reverse complement strand
CAATTCTATATTTCACGGTTGTTTTTAAAGGTAAAACAGTCGTGATTTTTCCATCCGTATTTTTGATTGAAATGGGAGCCAATTTCCAAATCTTCATTTCAATATCATCGTCCTCAATGGTGTTGTCTTCATAGATCAAACCATTCATGAATTTATTGGTTTGATTTTCAATATCTTGTAATTTGATAGCAATTGGAATACTAATAAACGAAGGCGTATTTTCATAAACCAAAGGCGAAGCATCGTCTGGTTCCGGTTTCAAGGCAGTAATTTTTGAGGTAGTTGCACAACTTGAAAAAAGAGTTAGTACTATAAGAAACGCAATTTTAGAGAGAGTTTTCAAAACGATTTTTTGTGAATTAGATTGTAAGTACAAAATTAATTTTATTTTCACTCAAATGCTAAAATTCCAGTAACATAATTTTCTAAGAATCGTCTTATAAGATTAAGTTAAATTTAGTTTAAATTGCTAAAAAAAGTTAAATTTGCAATTGTATCAACCGATTTAGAATTTAGTATCTTATGAAACAAACGATTATTAGTAAAATCACATTGGTTTTAGTGCTTTTTTTAGGTTTGCTTTCTCAAGCGCAATCCAAAAAGTGGACTTTAGAAGAATGTGTTGATTATGCCATCAAGAACAATATTTCTATCAAACAATCTGAGTTAGATACCAAGTCGGCCTCAATTGAAAAATCGGCAGCGATAGGAAATTTTCTCCCAACTGTTAATATCAATGGTTCCCATTCATGGAACATTGGTTTAAACCAAAACATTACAACAGGTTTATTACAAAATCAAACAACTCAATTTACTTCTGCGGGAATTAATTCCAGCGTTGCTATTTATAACGGAATGCAAAATCAAAACCGTTTGCGAAGAGCCAATCTTGCAATTGTAGCTTCCCAATACCAACTTTCAAAAATGAAAGATGATGTTTCTTTGAATGTAGCCAATGCATTTCTACAGATCCTATTTAATAAAGAAAACCTAAAAGTTCAAAAAGAACAATTGTCAAATAATGAAAAGCAATTGCTTCGTTCGCAAGAATTAGTAAATGCAGGCGTAGTTCCTCGTGGTGATTTATTGGATATTAAAGCCACGGTTGCTACCAATAATCAAGCGATTGTAACTGCCGAAAACGCGTTGTTGATTTCAAAATTAAGTTTGGCACAATTATTACAATTAGATAATTTTCACGATTTTGATGTAGCTGAAACCAATTATGATGCAAAAGAAAGTACAACTTTACTAGAAACCCCCGCTTTAATATTTGCAAAAGCAAAAAAAGAACGCGTAGAATTGAAAATCGCAAAAACCAATTTGGAAGTAGCAGAACGCGATTTGAAAATTGCGAAAGGAGCGTACCAACCAAGTTTACAAGGGTTTTATAGTTTAAGTACCAGAGCAGGATATTCTGATCGGGTTATAGGTTATAATGGTACAACTCCAATTCTTGCGCCAGCACTTCCGGTTTTCACTCAATTTGATAACAATAAAGGACATTCCTTTGGACTTCAAATGAATATTCCAGTGTTGAATGGTTTTTCTGTTCGCAACAATGTTGACCGTTCTAAGATAGCTTTAGATCGTTCAAAAATTGCATTTAGCCAACAAGAATTAGATTTGGAAAGAAATGTTTATACGGCTTTTACCGATGCAAAAGGCGCAATGAAAGCACATGAATCGGCATTAATCACTTTAGAAGCGAGACAAGAAGCCTACACCTATGCCAAAGAAAAATTCGCCGTTGGAATGTTGAATGCTTTTGACTTAAACCAATCGCAAACATTATTCGTAAATGCACAATCAGAAGTCGTTAGAACAAAATACGATTATATATTCCGAGTAAAAGTAATCGAATTCTATTTTGGAATTCCAATCATTAAAAAACAGTAAGTATCATGTCAAAGAAAACAATTTATATTTTATTAGGTTCAGCAGTAGCGCTTATTGTGGTATTATTAGTACTTTCAAAAACAGGTGTTATTGGTAAAAAAGACAAGGGAACTGAAGTTGAAATTGCAACTGTAAATGAAATTACGGTGGTAGAAACGGTTTCGGCAACTGGGAAAATCCAACCTGAAATTGAAGTAAAAATATCGTCAGAAGTTTCGGGTGAAATTATTGCGTTGCCTGTTAAAGAAGGACAAGTTGTTAAAAAAGGAGATTTGTTAGTAAAAATAAATCCTGATTTATATACGTCTGGTTACAAACGTACGATTTCTAATTTATCAGGTACAAAGGCAGGTTTGAGTCAGGCAGATGCCTCTTTCAAAGAAGCCAAATCAAATTATGACAGAAGTAAAACATTATTTGATAAAGGGATTATTTCAAAATCGGATTGGGACAAAGCAATCGCTTCTTTTGAAGTTGCCAAAGCTACCAAAGAATCAGCGTATTACAATGTACAAAGTGCCTCTGCAACGGTAAATGAAGCTAAAGACAACTTAGGAAGAACTACGATTTATGCACCAGCAGACGGAACTATTTCGATGTTAAATGTTGAATTAGGAGAACGCGTTTTAGGAACACAACAAATGACTGGAACTGAAATTCTTCGTGTTGCCAATTTGAACAACATGGAAGTTGAAGTGGATGTAAACGAAAATGATATTGTAAAAATTAACGTTGGCGATTCTGCAAAAGTGGAAGTTGATGCCTATTTGAAAAAAGAATTCAAAGGAATTGTAACGAGTATTTCCAATTCAGCAAGTACAGCTTTAACGGCAGATCAAGTTACCAATTTCAAAGTAAAAATCCGAATTCTAAAAGAATCTTATATGGATTTATTAGAAGGAAAACCTTCAAGCTATTCTCCTTTTAGACCAGGAATGACTGCTACAGTTGATATTATAACTACTAGAAAAGAAAATGTTATTGGAGTGCCAATTAGTTCTATTGTTGTAAAATCAGATACAACTGCAACTTCTAAAATAGTTGTTGAAGATCCAGAAGCCAAAGAAAATAAAATTGCTCCCAAAAGCGACAAAAAATTCGAATGCGTATTCGTGAAAGTTGGGGATAAAGCTAAAATCAGAATTATAAAAACAGGAATTCAAGACGACACCAATATCGAAGTAACTTCAGGTCTCAAAAAAGGAGATGTTGTTATTATAGGACCTTATACTACAGTTACAAAAGAGTTGAATTCAGGCGATAAAATTGTGGTGAGTTCGGGAATCGACAAACTCAAGAAGAAATAATTTAGCCATTAAAACCCTCTACCCAAAAGTGTCTTACATTCTTAATTTAGAAACCGCTACAAAAAATTGTTCTGTTGCTATTGCAAAAGAAGGAAAGACAGTTTTGTATAAAGAAATGGCCGAAGCGGGTTATTCTCATGCAGAGAAATTACATGTCTTTATAGAATCATGTTTGCAAGAATTACAGCTAAGTTTTAAAGATTTAAAAGCGGTTGCTGTGAGTCAAGGTCCTGGTTCTTATACGGGTTTGCGAATTGGGGTTTCCGCAGCCAAGGGTTTGTGTTTTGCCTTGGACATTCCTTTAATTGCAATTGATACCTTACAGGTTTTGGCTTCGCAATTATCAATTTCAGAAGGTGTAATTATTCCTATGATTGACGCCAGAAGAATGGAAGTGTATTCGGCAATTTTTAATGCAAATTTAGAAAAAATCCGAGAGGTCCAAGCTGAAATAATCACGGATAATTCTTTTGAAGAAAGTACTGAAACTATTCATTTTGTTGGCGATTGTTCTGAAAAATGCAGTTCAGTATTAACTAAAGGAAATTTTATTTTTCATAACGAAATTGTATACCCATCGGCAAAAGAAATGAGCCTTTTGAGTTTTATAAAATTCAAAAATAATGATTTTGTGGATGTTGCTTACTTTGAACCGTATTATTTGAAAGACTTCATGATAACGGTTTCTAAAAAATAGTAATTCTGGTTCGAGGCCTAAAGAAAACATTTATTAAAGTATTGCTAAAATTGATAGTAAAAGCTACTTGGAAACGAGTAGCTTTTTTACTTTTGTATAAAAATTAGCACGATGAATATAGATATAATAAATGAGCGCATTCAACCTCAAAAAGAAATTTTGTTGCAGCATCCTTTGTATAAAAAAGTACAGACTATTGACGATTTACAATGTTTTGTTGAAAACCATGTGTATGCGGTTTGGGATTTTATGTCTTTGTTGAAAGCATTGCAATCGAAACTTACTTGTACTACGACACCTTGGATAGCTACCAAAAATCCTGAAACGCGGTATTTGATTAACGAAATTGTATTAGCCGAAGAATCTGATTTGACATTGGATGGAAAAAGGCAAAGTCATTTCGAAATGTACCTTGACGCTATGAAATCGTGTGGAGCAAGCACTATTGAAATTGAAGCTTTCATCGAAAATGTCGTTGCAACTCAAAACATATTTGTTTCTGTAAAACAAAGTACCATTCATCCTAATATAAAAGCGTTTTTAGATTTTACTTTTAGAGTAATTGAAGTAGGGAAACCACATGAAATTGCAGCTGCTTTTACTTTTGGTAGAGAAGACTTGATTCCGTCAATGTTTACAGAAATATTGAAGAATTTCCAGGCTAATTTCCCTGAAACAGATTTGAGTCAGTTGATTTATTATTTTGAAAGACATATCGAATTAGATGCCGATGATCATGGACCAAAAGCCCTTCAAATGGTTACAGAACTTTGCGGAAATGATGAAGTAAAATGGAAAGAAGTTGAAGAAATTTCAAACCTAGCTTTAGAAAAGCGCATTGGCCTTTGGGATGCTATTGAAGAAAAAATTATGGAAAAAGAAACTGAGTTGGTTTAATAGTAAAAAAAAGCGAGAATAATTTCTAGCTTTTTTTATGCTTCAGGAGCTAATTCTATCTCAAGTCCTTCTAGTTTTTCAGTTATATGAATTTGACAACCCAAGCGACTGTTTGGTTTTACATTGAAAGCTTCAGAAAGCATTGCTTCTTCATCATCGCCTTTCTCTGGGATTTCAATGTCGTTTAAAACATAACATTGACAAGAGGCACACATGGCCATTCCGCCACAAATTCCGATGGTTCCTTCGGGAGCTAATTCGTACATACGAACCAATTCCATAATATTAAGGTTCATGTCGGTTGGTGCTTGGACTTCGTGAACAGTTCCTTCTCGGTCTGTTATTTTAATTAAAATGTCTTCAATCATGATTTATTCTATTGCTTTTACAATTTGTTTTTCTGCTTCTTTTCTGGTACCATCAAATCCGTCAACTCCAGACACAGTTGTGTATTTCAAAACGTATTTTTTCCCTGGATTCATTCTTTGATAAACACTTTGGCACATTAATGTAGCTTCGTGGAATCCGCACAAAATTAGTTTTAATTTTCCAGGATAACTATTTACATCCCCAATAGCGTAAATTCCAGGAATATTGGTTTGATAATCTAAGGCATTGTCTACTTTAATGGCATTTTTTTCGATGTCTAATCCCCAATTGGCAATGGGTCCTAATTTTGGTGTTAATCCAAAAAGTGGGATAAAATAGTCGGTTTCAATGTTTATGATCTCACCATTAGTTTCAATATTTACTGACTCTATGTTTTCTGTGCCTTTGAAACTTACGATTTCTCCGGGTGTGATTAATTTTATTTTACCTGATGCTTTTAGTTCTTGTACTTTTTCTACAGAATCTAAAGCGCCACGGAATTCGTTTCTTCGATGCACTAAGGTTACGCTTGACGCTACGTTTGATAGGAAAATACTCCAATCTAAAGCCGAATCTCCTCCTCCAGAAATGACTACTTTTTTATCTCTAAATTTTTCAGGGTCTTTTACAAAATATTCTACGCCTCGATCATTTTGCTCGTAGAATTCGATGTTTTCAAGTACTGGTTTTCTAGGTTCGAAACTGCCTAATCCGCCTGCAATTGCAACAGCATTGGCGTGGTGTTTTGTTCCTTTATTGGTGGTAACGATAAAAGTTCCGTCTTCTAATTTGTCGATGGTTTCGGCAACTTCATTTAGGGTAAAACCAGGTTGAAATTGTTTTATTTGTTCCATTAAATTGGTTACTAAATCACCTGCTAAAATAGATGGAAATCCCGGAATGTCGAAAATGGGTTTTTTAGGATATAGTTCTGATAATTGTCCGCCGGGTTGTGGCAAACCATCAATAATGTGACATTTTAATTTTAAAAGTCCTGCTTCAAATACTGCGAAAAGTCCTGTGGGCCCTGCGCCTATAATGAGTATGTCTGTTTCAATCATTTTTTAAAGTTAAAAGAATTTAAAAGTTACAATGATGCAAAGATTAAAAATAGAACGAGTTTAGTATATGATAATTGTCAGTTATAAATAATTGTGTTATCAATCGGGAGTGCGTGAGGGAGTGAAGCGGAAAGCCCACAGTCGCGCTTTTTAGCGTGGCGAGGACTTGCAGCGAAAAGCCCGACCGTATTTGCAAAAACAGAATGTGATTTTATATCTAATGGTGTTTGCAAATAGGGTCACGCCCAAATCCTTCTAATTGATATTAACGACGGTTTCAATTTGTGGGGCAAACTTTTTAATGGTTGTTTCCACGCCTATTTTTAGTGTCATTTGATTCACGCTGCAACCTACGCAAGCTCCTTCGAGGCGCACTTTTACGTGTTTTCCGTCCTCGATGGAAATGAGTGAGATATCGCCACCATCGGATTTCAAAAACGGTCTGATTTCTTCGAGTGCTTTTTCTACGGTTGTTGTTAATTCTTCTATTGTCATAACTTTTTATGTGTCAATTAGACGGTTTAGACTATCTAATATTTATTTTTTTACTGCTGAACAACCTGCCATTGTCGTAATTTTCACCGCTTCGGTTGCAGGTAAATTTTCATTTCTACTTACCACTTCCTGAACGACTTTTCGTGTAATATCTTCGAATACTTTTTCGATTACAGAACCTGTTTGTAAAGATGCTGGACGTCCATAATCGCCCGCTTCGCGAATGGATTGAACGATTGGAACTTCACCAAGGAAGGGAACATTTAAATCTTCGGCAAGATTTTTAGCACCTTCTTTTCCAAAGATATAGTATTTGTTTTCAGGTAATTCTTCAGGTGTAAAGTAGGCCATATTTTCGATAATTCCCAAAACAGGCACGTTGATACTTTCAGACGTGAACATCGAAACTCCTTTTTTCGCATCGGCAAGAGCTACAGCTTGTGGCGTACTAACTACAACCACGCCAGTGATTGGCAAGGATTGAACGATAGAAAGGTGGATGTCGCCTGTTCCTGGTGGCAAATCGATTAACATGAAATCTAATTCGCCCCAATCGGCATCAAAAATCATTTGGTTTAATGCTTTTGAAGCCATTGGTCCCCGCCAAATAACGGCTTGGCTTGGTGCTGTGAAAAAACCTATGGATAAGATTTTTACTTCGTAGCTTTCAACAGGTTTCATTTTTGATTTTCCGTCAACGGTAACTGAAATTGGTTTTTCAGATTCAACGTCGAACATAATTGGCATGGAAGGACCGTAAATATCGGCATCTAAAATACCAACTTTGAAGCCCATTTTTGCTAGTGTTACCGCTAAATTTGCTGTAACTGTTGATTTTCCAACGCCTCCTTTTCCAGAAGCAATTGCAATAATATTTTTCATTCCCGGAATGGCTTTTCCTTTGATATCGGTAGTTTCTGGGGTTTCAACTTTTATATTTACTTTGACTTTCACATCTGGTGAAACCAATTCGTTGATGGTTTTTTTGATGTCGTCTTCGGCTCTCTTTTTGATGTGCATTGCTGGTGTGTGCAACACTAAATCTACGATTACTTCATCACCAAAAGTTACAACATTTGTGACAGCGCCACTTTCAACCATATTTTTTCCTTCGCCAGCAATAGTTATTGTTTCTAATGCTTTGAGAATGTCCTTTTTATCTAATTTCATATCTGTTGTATTGATCTAAATTAATCTGAAAATTTAGAATACAAAGATAGCTTGAAAAGTTTGAAAGTAAAATTAGAAATGAGAAAAGTTTGTTTAGGATATCCTTAAATATTCAAACGTTAAACAAATTATTCTGTCTCAATCCAATCATTGATTTTCTTTTCTAACAATGCCAAAGGCAAGACTCCAGATTCTAATACTTTTTCGTGAAATTTTCGGATGTCAAATTTAGAACCCATTTTGGCTTCGGCTTTTTTGCGCAATTCGATAATTTTTAATTGTCCAATTTTATAGGATAAAGCTTGTCCAGGAATTGCCATATAGCGCTCGATTTCAGCAATAATACTTGCCTCGCTTTCTGCTTCATTTTCTAATGAATATTGAATGGCTTGTTCCCTTGTCCATCCTTTTGAGTGAATACCTGTATCAACAACCAAACGAATGGCGCGGTGCATTTCGTTACCTAACATGCCAAAATACTGATACGGGTCTTTGTATAATCCTAATTCGGAACCTAGACTTTCGGTATATAACGCCCAACCTTCACCATAGGCACCAAACCAATTGAATTTTCTAAAATCAGGTAGTTGTTGGTTTTCT
>CALPQA020000058.1 GCA_943325595.2 Auritidibacter sp. Marseille-P8566 | reverse complement strand
TTTTACTCTGAGGTACCAGAAAAAAACATCGATTATGTTGCATTGATTCCATTGTTGCGAGATAAATTAATGGAATTTAATGACAATCCAAATGGGAATCCATATACGGGACAAGAAAAATTAGGTGCTAATAAATTTATCATCAATAAAATAAAAGTGCTCAACCACCGATGGATAATTGCCGATTATAGCGATGGTGAATATTGGGGAGATGTTTTATTGAAATATTTTGTCAACGATGACAAAAGCATTTCTTTTGAAGTCAATCAATCTATATTGTACCAAAAATAGCAAGCTTCGGCTAATTTTTTGATTCCAAAACTATAAATAAATTTTTCAGCCACGGATTTCACAAATTTTCACTAATAAATTCGTGCTAATTTGTGTAATTCGTGTTTACTTTTTTAATTCGTATTTGTTTTGAATTCAAGTCGATGTTTGTTGTTTATTTTTCTAACAACCAGCTTTTTAAATCATAAAAATTCTGAGGAGAAACTCCGTGACCAATTGGGTATTCTTTATACGTTATTTCAATACCTAAATTTTCTAAAATAGCGGTTGTTTTTCGTGCCCAATCCACAGGAATTACTTGATCCACAGTTCCGTGAGAAGCAAATATTCTCAGGTTGCTAAAATCATTTTCTTGGTAGTTTTCTTTGGCAATATCTAAGTTCAAATAACCACTTAGCGCGCCCACTTTTTGAACCTTTTCAGGATATGAAAGTGCAATTGCATAACTCAAAATAGAACCTTGGCTAAATCCAATTAGTGTTACATTGGAAGCATCAATAGGATAATTAGCAAGTAATTCGTCAATGAAATTCACTACTAAATCTCTTGAAATTACAGCTTGGTCATGGTCTGAAAATTTATTTTGGTCGGCATCAAAGTTGATGGCATACCAGGCATAACTTCCATATTGTAAATCGTAAGGCGCTCTGGCCGAAACTACATAATATTCGTCAGGAAGCTCTTCAGCAAATGAAAATAAATCGGCTTCGTTGCTCCCGTAACCGTGCAATAATAGCAATAGCGGATTTTTTTCTCGTTTTATTTTAGGCTCGCGAATTTGATATACTAATGATAATTCCATGTTTATGAGATGTTTTTAAACCATTTTTGAAAATAATTACCCAAAATAGGCATTGGTTTTATTGTTCCATTGATAGCACTGAAAATCCCATAACTCCAAAGAACGGATACAAAAATCCACATTGGAGCAGAAATCATAAGACTGTCGAAATTGCTAATTATCAATCCTAAGGATATAAAAGTTAATGATATTCCTAACGCTTGACGAATGTGAAACGACGCAAAGGAATTTTTACTTTCACTGTTCATAGACATTGCAATAAAAACGCCAACAATTAATACATAACTAGTTATTGCAGCAATTTTCCCTTCTTCGATTGTGTTTTTCATGTTGTTTTATTCTAATTTTAAGCGATTACCAATTTCCCTTGGTTGTAAATTCCGTATGCTTTTCCTTTCATTTCAGTTCCTAAAAAGGCAGAATTCTTTGATTTCGATACGATGTTTTCTTTGCCAAACACCCAGCTTTCATTTGGATTAAAAAGTGACAAATTGGCAATTGCACCTTCTTTTATCGAGGTGTTTTCAATGCTAAACGTACTTTTTCCACTAGTTAATTTTTCGATAACTTTTTCCAATGGCAAAACAGTTAACAAGGATCCAAAGGCTGTTTCTAAACCGATTGTTCCGCTTTTTGCACCGTCAAATTCCATTTTTTTATGTTCAATATCAATAGGATTATGATCGGAAGTTATCATGTCGATGGTATTGTCCAAAATTCCAGCAATCAGTGCTTTTCTATCAGCTTCTGTTCTCAAGGGCGGTGAAACTTTATATCGGGTATCAAAACCATCTAATTTTTCATCTGTTAAAACTAAATGGTGTACTGCAACGCTACACGTAACGTTCAGTCCTTTGGCTTTTGCATTTTTAATTAATTCCACCGATTTTGCAGTTGAGATGGTTGGAATGTGCATTTTTCCGCCTGTATATTCTAATAAAAACAAATTTCTTGACAATTGAAGTTCTTCCGCTAAATTTGGAATTCCTTTTAGTCCCAAGCGTGTCGATACAATTCCTTCATTCACAACTCCATTTCCTTTGATGCTCGAATCTTGACAAAACGCAAGTAGCAAACCATCAAAATCTTGAACATATTGCAAACCTATTTTTAGCAGATTCGCATTATCACTATTTTTGTTATAATCACCAAAAGCAATTGCTCCGGCATTTTTCATGTCAAATAATTCTGCCATATCTTTCCCTTCACTTTCTTTGGTGAAAGTACCAATTGGAAATAATTGAGTGGCAAAACCATTGGCTTTATTTTTTACAAAATTAATCTGCGATTGATTATCAATTATTGGATAAGAGTTGGGTTGTAAAGCTACTGCTGTAAAACCGCTTTTTGCAGCAACATCAAGTCCGTTTGCAATGGTTTCACGGTCTTCAAAACCAGGTTCTCCAAGCGATACACTGCTGTCAAACCAGCCTTCGGAAAGGTGAAGATTTTCTTTTTTTAGCTCTTCATATCCATTTGAATTTGATAGTTGAACTCCAATTTTTTCGATTAGACCATTTGTGATAATAACATCAACAATTTGGTTGTGAAAAGGACTTTTCGAATCAATAATTTTAGCTTCTCGGATAATTAGGTTCATTTTACAAGTTTTTGTATGAATACTTCTATGACTAAAAATAATAAGGTTAAAATAACAAACAGTCTCCAAATTTCGTTGTTGCTCCGATCTGTTTGTAAGGTATTAAATACGGCATCAACAGAATTGATTACTTTGAAATCAGATAAAAGGGCTGCATTGTACAAATTTAGATTGCCTTCAGTTCTATCGTAATTAAAACTAATATTCTGAAGAAATTCGTCTTGTTTGTAAATTCCAAAATCACCAGCAATTGTTGGGTTTTCATGGAAGGAAAGCAAGACTTTGTTGTTCATTATTTGTTGTGTTGGAATGAATTTCTCAGCCGAATTCTTCACATTTACAATTTCGTCTTTCGAAAGAGTGGTGTCAATTAAAAATGGCTTGTTATTGCCAATTACCAAAGCATTCACACCCGTATTTGCACTATTTTGAGCCATTTTATAAAAAACAGGGACAATTAATGGCGAATTTTGGAAGTTAGAATTTACTTTGTTTATTGGGGCCGAAAACACATAAACAGATGCGATTTGGTTTTTTAATTCTGTTAGAAATACACTTTGGTCTTCATAACTTAAAATTGGCGGTGCAGTGGCTCTAATTTCAAAGGCACTTTTTGTAAAAGGGTATTGAAAATTAACTACTTTTTTCTCAAATACGGAGGAGAACAACTCGTTTTGAAAAGCAATTTTCGTTACCAATTTGGTGTTGCTCTGTAAAGAACCAATCTGAATTTTCCCAAAAGTATTCAGAAAGTGAGACAAATCGGAAGCGGTATTTTCATTTGATGGAATGACAACAACATTTCCCCCTTTTTCAACGAAAGATTTTAAGGTAGTTTCTAATGCTTGTGGAATTTTTTCAATTTCGTTCAACACAATCACATTTTGTTTTTCAATCAGATTGTAATCTAAAGTAGCCAAAGTGGTATTGGAATAGTCAAACTCGTTTTGAGTGTAAATTCGACCCAGAAAAGTGTTTTTTTCTAAATTGCCAATGCAAAGAACGCTTGTTTTTTTAGGTTTTGTAATGCTGAAATAGAAGGTGTTGTCGTATTTTAATCCATTGTCATTAATTGACGCATAGCCGCTAAAGTCTTTTTTTGGTATAGTGAAATGGATTGTTTTTTCTTGTTTTTCAAAAGCAATTAACGTTTTGGCAATCAACTTATTTTCACTGTATAAAGCAATAGGAGTAGGGTTTTTCTGAGTTCCATAAGAAGTTAGTTTCACTCCAATTTCATAGAAATCATTTAAAGTCTGTTGGATAAAAACGCTATCAATGGAAACATTGTTTTTTTGTTCCGCTTCTGGATTTATAAAATAGGTATTGAATTTAGAATCGATACTTTTCAATTGATTTTGGTTTACACCAATGGCATCTGTAATGATAATGATGTCTTTATTGAAAGGTGTTTTTCTAGATTTTATTTTTGCCATAGCACTCTCAAGCTGAAAAGGAGTAGCGCTGTATTTAATATTTTGAAGTTCTTTTTGAATGGATTTAATATCGGTATTCCAAAAAGTTTCAGAATTGGTAAGCAATGAAAAAGACTGTTTTTCGGGAGTGTTTTCTAATAATTCTTGAACTGCTCTTTTCAAAAGTTCTCCTTTTTTACCTTTTGCTTGCATCGAAAAAGAATTGTCTAACACAATATACATTTCGTTGCTACTGTTCTTTTTGTCTTTGGCATTGAAAAAAGGTTGTGCAAAAGCAATGATGATACAAGATAACAAAAGTAATCTGGTAAAAAGGAGCAGCCATTTTTTGATTTTGGAACTTTTACGTGTTTGTATAGAAAGTTCTTTGAGTAGCCGAACATTTGTAAAATATTCTTTTTTGAAGCGTCTTAATTGAAACAAATGAACCAGAATTGGCAGCACCAATAAAAAAAGGAAATAGAGTATTTCTGGGTGTTTAAATTGCATTCTGATTTTTGTTTGTCAAAAATACTACTTTTTCTGATTGTTCAAATCATATTTGATTTATAAATCGAAAATAATATGAAAGTTAGAAATTATTTCTCCAATAATTCATTACAATAATCTATTTTTGTTTTACTTAAAAGATATAAAATGAAAAAACAAGCCTTTATAACAATCGCTTTTTTGGTATTTGCTACTAGTTTTTGCCAACAAAATAATTTGAATTTAATTGTTGGAACCTACACAAAAGCATGTCAAAGTGATGGAATTTACACCTATAGTTTTGATACTAATACTGGAGATTTTAATTTGAAATCAAAAACAGAAAACATATTTAATCCAAGTTATGTTACTATTTCTGCAGACAATAAATTTTTATACAGTGTGAATGAAGATGCAAAACAAAGCAGTATTAGTTCCTTTGGATTCAATTCAGAAACGGGTAAACTTACTTTTTTGAACAATCAAAATTCTAAAGGTGCCAATCCTTGTTATATTATTAATGATTCTAAAAACGTAATTGTTGCCAATTATACTGGAGGAAGTATTGCTGTTTTCGCAAAGAATAATGACGGAACGGTAGCTCCTGCAAAGCAAGTTCTACAACAATATGGTAGCGGACCAAATAAAAAAAGACAGGAAAGCCCCCATGTTCATATGGTGCAATTCTCGCCTGATAAAAAGTTTGTTTTTGCCAATGATTTAGGTAAGGACAAAATCTATATTTATAAGTACAATGCAACTTCAGAAACAAAAGTTCTAGATAGTAAAGACAGTATTTCTGTTAAACCAGGAAGTGGGCCGCGTCATTTGACTTTTAGTCCAAACGGAAAAATAGTTTACCTTTTACAAGAATTGGATGGTGCTTTAACTATTTTTAAAAACGATAAAGGAACACTTACAAAATTAGATGAAACAACTGTGGTAGCAGCTGATTTTAAAGGAGATATAAGTGCTGCAGACATTCATATTTCTCCTGATGGAAGATTTTTATATGCAACAAATAGAGGAACAGCAAATGATATTTCGTGTTTTGAAATTCAAAAAGACGGTCGATTGTTGTTTAAAGAACGTACTAGTACTTTAGGGAAAGGACCTCGTAATTTTACGATCGATCCAACGGGTAATTTTCTATTGGTAGGACATCAATATACCAATAATATCGTAATTTTTAAAATCAACAAACAAACGGGAAGTCTTACAGATTCTGGAAAAAGCATCAATATGTGTTCTCCAGTTTGTTTGCTATTTACAAAATAGAAAAACTATTTTTTATCTTTTCTCTTTTTGTCTCGTGTTTTAAGCATGTTCCTATTGACAGAACCCGAAACTTTCTTTTTGGTTTTAGAAGGACCTCCAAGATTGACTTTTTTATTCTTTTTTGATTTCTCGTGAAAAGCACCGTCTCCATCTAATTTAGGTTTTTTCAATAAAAACTTAATCGGTTGTTTCTCTTTCTCCGGCTCAATTAGTTTTAAAGAAATTTCAACAACTTCTGGAAATTCAACAACTTCTAGTTCTTGTCCCATTAATTCTTCAACTTCAGATTTTAAGTCTTCTTCACGTGGCGTAATAAAACTTATTGCAGTTCCAGTAGCGTCTGCACGTCCTGTACGCCCAATTCGGTGCATGTACAATTCGGGCATTTCTGGTGCTTCAAAGTTGATAACGTGAGAAATATTGGAAATATCCAAACCTCTCG
Source organism: Auritidibacter sp. Marseille-P8566 (assembly GCA_943325595.2). The sequence goes on along the minus strand of CALPQA020000058.1, from coordinate 2,216 downwards.
CCATAATATCGGTGGTAATAATTCCTCTCAAATTTCCTTCTTGAAAAGAAGCCATCGTACTCAAACGATAATTCTGTGATTTATTCGAGTGGATTACTCCAAATTCGCCATCAAAATGTTCCTCAATTCGCTCGTGAAGCATATCGGAAATCTTCTTGTTGTTCACAAAAACCAAGATGCGTTCCATCGACTCATCAGTTTCAAGCAAATGAATTAACAGGTTGACTTTAGTATTAAAATTCGGAACGTTATAACTAAGTTGCTTAATGTTTTCAAGTGGAGTTCCTGACGCAGCCAAAGTTACCTCTTCTGGGAAATCGAAAAAATCGTTCAAAATCGCATCTACTTCATCGGTCATTGTTGCCGAAAAAAGAATATTTTGACGTTTGTTTCTCGTCATCATTGCTAAAATAGAAGTCAATTGCACTCGGAAACCTAAATTCAACATTTCGTCAAATTCATCGATAACTAATTTTTGAGTATCGTCAAAACGAATCACACTGTCCAAAGCCAAATCCATCACTCGACCAGGAGTTCCAACCAAAATATCAATTCCTTGGTACACTGATTTTTTCTGAGTATTGATATTTACGCCACCAAAAATTCCGAGTGTTCGAACCGACATGTATTTTGTCAATTTTTCAACTTCTTCTACCACTTGCACCACCAATTCCCGAGTAGGAACTAAGATTACAATTTTCGGAGTATCTGTAGGGGTAAATTTGTATAATTTCAATAGTGGTAGCAAGTAGGCAAACGTTTTTCCTGTACCTGTTTGTGCAATTCCCATCATGTCGCGCCCTGACATAATCACAGAAAAAGATTTTTCCTGAATTGGAGTAGGGGTTACGAATCCCAAATCATCAATTGCTTTTTGAACTGATTTTGGAAGATTGAATTGCTCGAAAGTAGTCATAAAATGTAAATTTGCTGCAAAGATACGTTTTTTAGACGGTTAGAAAAAGCTTTGGACAAGTGAAGCAACAGAAGTACGGTTATTTTCATAGTCATTTATTTTGCCTTGTTTTGCAATCATACGTTTTTTAACTTTTTCTACGCATTCTTTTTTAACTTTTTAAAATATTGATTTGTAGTATTTTAAATATTAAAAAGAGTTGTGAATTCTAAAAGATTGCATCTAAAAAAGAAACTCATTTAACATGCTTTTTCAATTTATTTTAGGAAGGTTTCCATAGAAACAATCTATAGTCGAGTTAGTTAAGTTGCAACAGAATTTGTACTTTTGAATTCCAATAAAAAGTTACTATGAAAATTGTTATTTCACCTGCTAAATCGCTGAATTTTGAAACTCCGTTACCAGTAAAGGAATATTCTGAAGCTTCATTTTTAAAAGAAGCGCGACAGGTGCATAAGGTTTTGAAAACGCTTTCGCCAAAAGAATTATCAAGTTTGATGGACATTTCTGATAAATTGGCCGATTTGAATTGGCAACGCAACCAAGAATGGAAAACACCTTTTTCAACAGAAAATGCGCGACCAGCCATTTTCGCTTTTGATGGAGAAGTTTATAACGGAATAGATGCTTATTCAATTCCATCCGACAAATTAGAAGCTTTACAAGGGCGACTTTTTATTCTTTCGGGTTTGTATGGTTTGTTGAAACCATTGGATTTAATGCAACCGTATCGCTTGGAAATGGGTACGAAAATGCCTGTTGGTGAAAGTAAAAATTTGTATGAATTTTGGAAAAAAACAATCACCACTGCACTAAACAAATCCCTTACAAAAGACGAATTGTTTGTGAATTTAGCAAGTACCGAGTATTTCTCGGCAGTAGATATAAAAGCGTTGAAAGTGCCTGTGATTACGCCAGAATTTAAAGACTACAAGGACGGTAAACTAAAAATGATAAGCTTCTTTGCTAAGAAAGCCAGAGGATTGATGGTGCGTTATATTATTGATACGAATGCCCAAACGATTGACGATTTGAAAGGGTTCAATTATGAAGGATATGCTTTTGATGCTGGATTGTCAGCGGAATTGAAATTGGTTTTTACACGGTAGTTTTTTGGAAAGGTATATTCGTGGATTTGTTGATTTGGTTATTTGTCAATCTGAATTTAACCTTTGATTTGTCAATCTGAATTTATTTCAGATTCTATTTTTATTTGGGCATGCCCCTTCGTAAAAACTTCGGGTCAGGTCGTTCGCTACAATCTCTGTTCCACTTTGTTCCACAGAGGATTTCCGCTGCC
>CALPQA020000057.1 GCA_943325595.2 Auritidibacter sp. Marseille-P8566 | reverse complement strand
TAGGAGATCCAACAACAAATTTGTTTTTTAATGGAGTAAGCGCAAATTCTGCTTGGGAATTAGCACCAACTATTCCATTTATTTTATTTGCTTTATTTCAAGCAAAATTCGCAATTATTACACCTGCTTTAATAACAGGGGCTTTTGCTGAACGTGTTCGTTTCTGGGCTTATTTGTTATTTATGGTTTTATTTATAATTTTTGTTTACGCACCATTATGTCACATGACATGGCATCCTGATGGATTATTCTTCGGATGGGGAGTGTTAGATTTTGCTGGAGGAACAGTAGTTCACATGAGTGCTGGATGGGCTGCTTTGGCTGGAGCTATTTTCTTAGGGAAAAGAAAAACACAAAAATCAAACCCTGCACGTATTACTTATGTATTATTAGGAACAGGATTGTTATGGTTCGGTTGGTTCGGTTTCAATGCAGGTTCTGCTGTTGCAGCTAGTGGTCTTGCCGCTCAAGCATTGGGAACTACAACTGTTGCTGCCGCTGCCGCTGCAATGGGTTGGGTATTCTTAGATAAAATTCTTGGACATAAACTTTCAGCGATGGGAGCTTGTATTGGAGCTGTAGTTGGTTTAGTAGCTATTACGCCAGCTGCAGGATCTGTAACAATTCCTTCTGCATTGGCAATCGGTTTTATCGCGAGTTTTGTGAGTAATCTAGTTGTAAGTAAATTTCCAAAAGGTAAAGTTGATGATGCTTTAGATGTTTTTGCTTGCCATGGTGTAGGTGGAATGGTGGGGATGTTATTAACTGGTGTGTTTGCTTCAAAATCGGTAAATGCTATTGTTGGTGACAATCAAGGATTAATTTATGGGGATGCAACTTTGTTTTTAATTCAATTAAAAGCATTAGTTATCGTTTCTGTATTTGCTTTTACTGTTTCTTATGCTTTATTCTATATTGTAAATAAAATTACACCTCTTAGAGTAAGTGAAGACAAAGAAGAGCTAGGATTGGATATTTCTCAACACGGTGAATACCTATAAAAAATAGCTTTTTAGCAAAAAGTAAATCCGTTTTATTTTGAATTAAAATTTCCGTTTTCAAATTTATGAAAATGACGGACTAGCATTTCCCATGCCAATTTTTAATTAAAATAGGAAATCGAATAAGCATGATAATTTCAAATCTATTATTAACAATTAATTTTTTAAACATGAAGAATACCATTAACATTAAATCGACTTTATTCTCAGCGGCACTATTATTAACCGCTTTCGCCAATAGTTTTGCGCAAGATGCAACGCCACCGCCAGCAACTGTTTTTGCAGGTTCTGTAGACATGTATTATAAATATGATCTTTCAAAATTTGACAATAGCAAAACAAGTTTTACCAAATCAAACGATTCTTTCGAACTTGGAATGGCTTCTATTGAAGCTTCTCACAAAGCTGGAAAAGCAGCAGTTTTTGTTGACTTAGGTTTTGGAACAAGAGCATCTGAGTTTACATATAATGATGCAACAACTACATTTATGGTAAAACAATTGTATGTGACTTATGATTTCTCACCAAGTTTTAAAGTTACTGCAGGTAGTTTTGGAACCCACATCGGATATGAATTATTGGATGCAGTTGACAATAAAAACTACAGTATGTCTTATGCATTCACAAACGGACCATTCTTCAATACGGGAGTAAAAGCGCAATACACGGTAGGAAAATACAATTTCATGGCGGGTGTTACTAACCCAACAGATTTCAAATCTGCAGTTAGTGCTGGTTCAACTCAAAAAACATTTATCGCTCAGTTAGGTTATACAGGCGAAACTGGAAGCGCATTTTTTAATGTAACTTCTGGAAGTATGAATCCTGTGTCAACAGTTAACAAAACGCAATTTGATTTTGTAGCTTCCAAAAAAGTAAGTGAAAAATTATCTTTAGGTTTCAATGGAACGTATGCGTTAACTTCTGATGATGTTATCGACGAGTCTAATTCCTGGTTTTCAGTAGTTGGATATGCTAACATAACACTAAAGAAAAACCTAAGCTTGGCATACAGAGCAGAATATTTCGATGACAAAGATGGAGTTGTTGGAATAGGAGCAAATGTTTTTGCAAACACACTATCATTAAATTTCAAAGAGGGAAATTTAACTTTTATTCCTGAATTTAGATTGGATTCTGCATCAGAAAAGATTTTTACTGACGGTTCGCCAACAAAATCTACAGCCTACTTTTTATTAGCAACAACCTATTCGTTTTAATTTTGTTATTTTGTTTTTTGTAAAAGACCCGTTTTCGGGTCTTTTTTTATTTATGACTAATTGTAATCCTATAAATAAATATTTAAGGAGATTAAAAAAAACACATGGACAATAACTGTTAATTTACAACTTTAATATATTTTAATTGTGAATGTAAATTATATAAAATCAGTAATTTGTGATAGTATTAGAGTTTATATTCTTTTATAAAATAGAGGAACATTTCATTATCTTCAGATAAATAGTATTCTATTTATTTTAGCACTAATTTTGATAATTAAAGCCATTATGTTTCAAAGCCATAAATATCTATTTTCCTTATTACTATTTTGTCATTGTACCTTTTTGGCGGCGCAAGACACTACAAAAACGAAAGAGGAAACTAAGAGTTATGGGAAAATTGAGAGATATTCCAAAAAGAATAAATTTACCAAGTTTGTTTACAGACTAATTTTTGAGCCAGTCTCTAAGCCTAAAATAAAAAAGAACTCCTTCCACAAAATAAAAAAAATAAATTACGTTTCCTTTGAAGGAAAGATAATTCGGAAAATTAAAATTACCACACTTGATCCTTTTGGCAATTCTGTAAATGACAGTACCATTGTTCCAAAACATTTTTCACTAAAAGCAGGAAATTTTCTTCATATTAAAACAAAGCAATTGGCCATAAAAAACTTGCTTTTAATGAGAGAGAACAAACCACTGGATTCTCTTTTAGTGAAAGAATCGGAGCGATTAATTAGGAGTCAACGCTATATAAGTCAGGTGGTTATGGAGACAAAAATAGTAGCCAAGGATTCAGTTGATATTTCCATTCGTGTTTTAGACTCATGGAGTTCTGTTCCAGATTTTGCCATTTCTGGCAACAAGTCTTCCTTTTCATTGAATGATAAGAATTTTTTTGGAACCGGACATGAGTTTTCTAATGCCTATATGAAAAATTTTACAGGCCCTCAAGACGGTTACAATTCAAGTTATACAATACCAAATATTAAAAACACTTTTATAAAAACGACAGTAGGGTATGCAATTGATTTAGATAAAAATTACACGAAATTAATAAGTATAGAAAGACCTTTTTATTCACCATTTACCCGATGGGCTGCTGGAATTATTTTGAGTCAACAATATGGAAGTGAGATTACCACTACTACAAATCAAGTGTTAGAAATGCAGCGATTTAAAGCTAATTTTCATGATTATTGGGGCGGACATTCCATTCAGATTTTTAAAGGAAATTCAGAATACGAAAGAACAACTAATTTCATTTCTACTGCCCGATTTTTTTCAAAGAATTATGTTGAAAAACCAAATATTGGAATCGACAGTTTAGGTGTTTATTCTAATGAAAATCTTTATTTGCTTGGCATCGGTATTTCGTCACGAAAGTACATCCAAGATAAATATATTTTTAATTTTAATATTGTTGAAGATATTGCATCTGGTTTTTCATATTTGATAACGGGTGGTTTCCAAAATAAAAACAATCTAAATCGCTTTTATATTGGCGGAAAAGCATCCTTAGGAAATTATTTTGATTTTGGATATTTGAGTACCAATTTTGAGTATGGAACTTTTTTTAAAAATGGAAAAACTGAAGAAAGTGCTGCCGTTTTTCAGGCGGTATATTTCACCAATTTAAAAGAAATCGGTTCTTGGAAATTCAGACAATTCATTAAACCAGAAATAGTAATTGGGATTAACAGGCCAAATACTATTTCTGACAGAATTACCCTCAATGGCGACTCAGGAATCAATGGTTTTAATAGTGAAGTTTTATATGGAACTAAAAAGCTTTTGGTTACCTTTCAAACGCAAGGATATTCTCCGTGGAAAGTTTCTGGATTTAGATTAAACCCTTATTTTAGCTATACTATGGGGGTTTTAGGCAAAGAATCAGTGGGTTTTAGTTCGAGCAAATTATATTCTCAAATAGGATTTGGAGTCATCATTAGTAATGATTATTTGATATTCAAATCATTTCAATTTTCATTTTCTTTTTATCCGAATTTACCAATCGATGGTGGGGCTTTTTTCAAAACAAATGCTATAAATACATCTGATTTTGGATTGCAAAATTTTGAAATTTCAAAGCCGGCATTGGTTAAATACCAATAAATTGTAATCCAATGTTATTTTGGCTTAATAGTGAAAGGAATGAATATGAATTCTCAAAAGATATTTAAAAAGTAAAAACCTTTGTAAATTGAATTACAAAGGTTCTTTTTTTGTGGAGAAGAGTGGACGTATTTCGAACTTTTTCAAGTCAGATTTGGAACTTTTGAATAAAAAAATAACCTCTAGAGAAATTTAGAGGTTTTAATATTTAATTTAGTATAATTAATATTTTTTTTAATTAGACAAAATATGTCTATATTGTAGTTAATTTTGTAAAAAAATATTAGATGTTTGAAAATATTATTAATACCGTTTTTTCAATACCGTACTTATTAATAGGCGTAATAATAGCAATTATGCTAGATTTGTTTATTTACAAATTTAAAGCTTCAACTCGCTTAACTTTTTTGGAGATTTGGGGATGTGTAATGTTTTGGCCAATTTTATTATTTATATTTATTGTAGGTTATATTAGTACAATTAATGATTAATAAATTAGAATTTATAAAATAGTTTATAGTTATAAATTTGATAAAATATAATTTACGTTAAATAATAAATTTAACCAATTATTTGAATTATTATTACGTAAACTAATAATACTAATATTTATTATTATTTTTTAATTAATAATACTATATAAATATCTTTTTTTGTTAATAAAAAATTAAGGTATAAAAATATTTCAAAAGCAATTTATTATATATTTGAATTTAACTGTAAATAAAAAACCAAATGGAACAAGCAAGAAACAAAGATCAAAAATGCCCAGTTGTACTATTATTAGATACTTCGGGTTCAATGGAAGGAATGCCTATTGATGAAATAAATAAAGCATTAATTCAAATAAAGGAGGATATCTTAAATGATACAATGCTGTCAAATCGACTTGAGGTCGGAATTGTTGCTTTTGATGATGATGCAAGAGTAGAACGACCAATTGATTTAATATCTCCTGATACGGATTTGCCAATTCTAAATATTGGTGGACTTACAAATCTAGTGGCGGGAATGAATAAAGCAATTGAGCTAGTTACTGAGAGAAAAAATTTCTACAAATCTAATGGAGAGCAGTATTACAGACCATTTATTGTATTATTTACTGATGGAGCTCCTACAAATACACCTGAAGAAATAGAAGAATTAGATCAAAATATTCAAAAATTATCTGATGAAAAAAGATTTATATTTTTACCATTTGGTGTAGATGGTGCAGACATGCAACTTCTAGCTAAAATTGCTGCCCAGACAGCTGACGAGAGACTAAAAAACACAGGTACTGCATTTGCAATGAAAGATGTTTCAAAATTTGCAGAGGTATTTCAGTTTGTTAGCGCCAGTATTTCAGGAATTATGGAAAAAGGAGGTACTCAGGCTGTTCAACTACCAACTTCTGTTGCAACACCGATAACTTTTGATTTAAGTGTTTAATTAAATGGACAAAGACTTTAAGGTTTTATGTACTAGCATACAAGGAAAGTCTCATAAAAAAATGGAGCCACAAATTCCTTGTCAAGATGCTTTTAAATATGAAAAAATAACAAATGGAGGTTTTAAAAAACTTTTGAGTTTTAAGAAACCTATAAGTTTTAGTATTTCTATTGTTTCTGATGGGGCTGGCTCTTCTACCAACTCCCATTTAGCATCTAGTTTTTGCGTAAATAGATTATTGGAGTTATGCAAATCTAGAAGTCTAGCAATTGAAGAATTAACAAAATACGACTTTAAAAAAGAGGAAGATAAAAAGTTGATTTTAGACGGGTGGAACAAATTAAGTAACGATTTATTTAATCAAACAAGAGCTGACCTTTTACTTTTTGGAGAAGAATCAGGTCATGAACCTAAAGATTTATATTGTACCCTAATTTTAGTAATAAAAACTCCATTTGGATTTCTATCAGCAAATATTGGAGATGGAAGAGCCGGTTATTCTAATGGAACCGAAACAAGACCATTAATTGTGCCCTTTATGACGTTTACTGCAGGAGCCACTTTTTTTCTAATTAAAGAGGGTTGGGATAAAATATTCAGGTCATATGTTATATTTGAAGATAAAGTAGATTATTACTTTGTTTCTTCCGATGGATGTCAAGAGTTTTTAATAGATGGCAGTTCTAAAGGTCCTAAAACAGGAGTTTATGATGATATTCTTGGAGACAATGCATTTTATGATTTAAATAAACCGTTTCATCCATTTTTTGAAGGTTTAATAAAATCACTAAATGAAGTCAATACTTCAGAAGAAGCAAATACTCGTCTTACTAATTTAATTGAAAATGGAGTTTATTTGCTAAACAATGTTGAAACTGAATTAAAAAGTATCAGTGACCCAACTTTAGATGATGATAAAACGATGATAATTCACTATAAATAATTTTTAGATGTATTTTAACTCAAATGGTATTTCAATAAAATTAGGCAATTCATTAGGTAAAGGATCGGCCGGTGAGGTGTTTCTTCATGCAAATGATAGATCGAAAGCAATAAAATTATTTCATCCGGAATATTTGCAAAAAGAAATTACTTTAGTTAGTAGAATTGAAAAATTTTATAAACTAGAGCAAATCGCAGATTTTAATATAAATTATGGTTCTATATCTCGCTCTGTTGGTACTTGGCCAAATGATATTGTTAAAGACCGCAATGGTAAAATTGTTGGTTATATAATGAATACTGTAAATAATGGAATTGACCTTTCCCAAATTATTTTTGCTTATGATGATCAAAAAGCGTTCTATAAGTATAAAAAAGATAGGAGCAAATACGAACTTTGGAAGAGTACTTTTTTTTATAATAGTGAAAACATAAGAAATCGATTTATTTTAAGTTATAGTTTGGCTAATTCATTTGATAAAATATACAATATAAAATCAAAGCAAGGGTCGCCAATTCAATTAGATGTATGCAATTTTGATATTAAGCCATTAAATATTTTGGTCTCAATTGAAAATAATACAAACAATATAGTACCTTTTATTTTGGACTTAGATAATTTGACATTAATAAACAATTCAGGTAAACTGGGTCCAAAACATCCTCAGTATACTCCTGATTATATGGCTCCAGAAGGACCACTGGACAAATATTATGATTACTATAGTATTGCTGTAATTTTTTATCAATTAATATTTTCTACTCATCCTTTTACCGTAAAGGGAGGAACTAGATTTACTGATGGTATTTCAACCGAGTTCTATGTCAAAAATAAGTGTTTTGCTTGGGGAAGAAATAGAAAATTTCTTCACGAGGAGACTTTAAATGATTTTAGACATAATAACTTCAATCAAATTCCTGAGGGGCTTAAAAAGTTGTTTATTAGAGCATTTGACAGTGATTTTCCTTCAAATAGACCATCAATGGCAGAATGGAAAAAAGAATTTGAAGTATTCCTTTTAGATAAAAAAATTAAATTCAATACTATTTTTAATTTCAGGTAGTATAATCTTGGATTATGAAAAAACCTACAGATAATAAGGATTTAACCAATTCGAATCTAAATTCAAATTCAGATAATAATGTAGGGGATATTATTAATGAAAGAGGAGATGAATTTGTTCTATTTCCTTTAGATGTTCAAGATACAAACACAATTATTCAAAATACTACTACTTCTCAAGATGATGAATTTATTTTATTTCCACTAGATGTAAAAAAAAATAATACAAGTACAAATAATCCTGCTTCAATAACAAATCAAAAACCCAATAAACCAAAAAGTCAATTTGTTACAAAACCTAATTCACAACCTGCAAATCCTAATAAACCTTCACCTGTTCTGGTTAATCGACCAACCAATAAAAAATTAAGGAATATATTTTGGTTTGTTTTAATTTGTCTAAGTCTATACACTTATAACACAAAAGATTCCAATGAAAGTTATATCCATTTTCTAAGTAAAACAAGGGATAAAATTAGTAATACTTTCAATTTTTTAAAATCAGATTTTTCTAATGAAGATGATTTTATTAAATTTAAAAAAGGTAAAAAAATTATCTACTGTTCTAATTTAAATAAATACATAGAAAATGATTCTAAAATAATTAATGAAGTTAATGGGGATTCTATTATCATTATTGAACCAACGGGGAATTATAAACATAAATACTACATTGACACCAATTCAACATATGGTTTTTTTGATAAAAATATTCAATATGAAAAGTACGTAAAATCAGATCGTAGGATTTATTTAGCTATTTCCGATGGCTTCTATGAATCTTGGACCTCT
>CALPQA020000056.1 GCA_943325595.2 Auritidibacter sp. Marseille-P8566 | reverse complement strand
TCTTCCAGTAAATTTATCAGTAATAATTTTTACAGAATCAACTGTTCCATAAGCCTCGAAAGACTCTCTTAAATCTGCTTCCTCAATACTAAAAGGAAGGCTTCCAACGAAAATATTCATATATTCAAATTTATAATAATTCATCAAATGTAGTCTAAATATATTCTAATATACTATGTATTAGATTATTTATGATAATTTTAAATAAAATCGCGATTTCCGCAGTTTTTAAAGGATTTTACCCATAAATTTAAAAGTAATTCTAAGAACCTTTTTAATTTAATTACCTTTGCAAAAAAAAATTTTTGATTCCAACTTTCGACATATTTAGCATTTCCAATCAAAAGCAATTTGAAAAAATGGCGCTTAAAGTGTTTCGTTTTCAATATGAAAATAATTTGGTTTACAAGGAATTTTGCACGCTTATGAATACCAACGTTCAAGAAGTAAAATCCTTGCAACAAATTCCGTTTCTTCCTATTCAATTTTTCAAAAGCCATACCGTAATTTCAAGTCAAAATCCAATTCAAGAAACCTTTACAAGTAGCGGTACCACTGGAATTATAAACAGTCGACATTGTGTTACCGACATTTCAATCTATGAAGAAAGCTGTCAAAAAGGGTTTGCACAATTCTATGGAAACATAGAAGATTATGTGGTTTTAGCCTTGCTTCCCTCCTATTTAGAACGCGAGGGCTCATCCCTAATTTACATGGTAAAAGACCTAATCGCATTAACAAAAAACCCAGAAAGCGGATTTTACCTCCACAATCATGATGCCTTAATTGAGAAGTTAATCGCTCTAGATGCTTCGGGACAAAATGTGATTTTGATTGGTGTTACCTATGCGTTATTGGATTTAATCGAGAAGCAACACTTCCAGCTAAAAAATACTTTTATTATGGAAACAGGCGGCATGAAGGGGAAACGCAAAGAAATGATTCGGGAAGAATTGCACGAACAACTTTGCTCTGGTTTTGGCGTTCCAACGATTCACTCTGAATATGGAATGACCGAATTGCTTTCTCAAGCCTATTCTCTAGGTGAAGGAGTTTTTGAATCTCCCTTATGGATGCACATCTTAATTCGTGATACAGAAGATGCTTTAACCTACATAGAAAATGGAAAAACTGGCGGAATCAACGTAATTGATTTGGCGAATATCAATTCCTGTTCTTTTATAGCCACACAAGATTTGGGCAAAAAAAATCCCAACAATTCTTTCGAAGTATTGGGACGTTTTGATAATTCTGATATTCGTGGTTGTAATTTGATGGTTTTGTAATTGTTAAACCACTCGAATTACAAAATAATTTTTCTTTCCGCTTTGCAATAAAACAAATTGGTTGTTGATTAAATCTTTGGTCGAAAGCACGAATTCTTCTGTAACTTTTTCTTTATTAACCGAAATAGAATTCGCTGTCAAAGCGCGTCTTGCTTCACCATTCGATTTAAAAAATCCAGTTTTTTCGTTCAAAACCGTAACAATATCAATACCGCTTTCAATATCAGCTTTTGAAACTTCCGCTTGGGGTACACCATCAAAAACTTCCAAAAATGTAGCTTCATCCAGTTGCTTCAAATCTTCGGATGTTGCATTTCCAAATAATATTGCCGACGCTTGAATTGCCTTTTCTAAATCTGCTGCAGAATGCACAAATGTAGTAACTTCTTCAGCTAATTTTCTTTGTAAAATTCGCAAATGAGGGGCTTCATGGTGAGTTACTATCAATGATTCAATAGTTTCTTTGTCTAGAAATGTGAAGATTTTAATGTATTTTTCAGCATCAACATCTGTTGTATTCAACCAAAATTGGTAAAATTTATAAACCGATGTTTTATCGGCGGTAAGCCAAACATTTCCACCTTCTGATTTTCCAAATTTAGAACCATCCGCTTTTGTAATTAACGGGCAAGTCATCGCGTACGCTTTAGCCTCTTCCCCAACGTTCATTCGACGTACCAATTCAGTTCCAGTAGTGATGTTTCCCCATTGGTCTGAACCTCCCATTTGTAGCAAACAATTGTATTCTTTGTGCAAATGATAAAAATCGTATCCTTGAATTAATTGGTATGTAAATTCTGTAAATGACATTCCTTCACCTTCACCCGACAAACGTTTCTTCACAGAATCCTTCGCCATCATATAGTTTACAGTGATTCTTTTGCCCACATCACGAGCAAAATTTATAAATGACAAATCCTTCATCCAATCGTAATTATTGACAAGAATTGGAGCGTTTTTTGCAGTAGAATTAAAGTCTAAAAATCGAGATAAAACGCTTTTTATTCCTGCAACGTTATGGTTCAAAGTAGTTTCGTCCAATAAATTTCTTTCGTCAGATTTTCCAGATGGATCACCAATCATTCCTGTGGCACCGCCAACAAGCGCAATCGGTTTATGTCCAAAATGTTCTAGGTGAACCAATAAAATAATAGGCACCAAACTACCAATGTGCAACGAGTCTGAAGTTGGGTCAAATCCAATATATGTCGTTGTCATTTCTTTCAACAGTTGTTCCTCGGTTCCTGGCATAATGTCGTGAACCAACCCTCGCCATTGTAATTCTGCAATAATATTCTTCATTTCTAAATCAATTTGGGCAAAGATAAAATTTAATGTTGATTTGTTGATTTGTTTATTCGGTTAATCGAAAAAAAAATATGTTTCATCCTTCCTATTTTGTACTTTCGTAGTATGATATTAGTTACAGGCGCAACAGGTTTGGTAGGTTCTCATTTGTCACTTCAATTAATTGAAAACGGCGAAAGTGTGCGTGCCATTTATAGAACTGAAAATTCGAAATTAGCTACGAAATCCTTATTTGATTTATATCAAAAAGGCAATTTATACTATAAAATAGAATGGATTCAGGCTGATATTACCGATATTCCTTCCTTAGAAATCGCTTTCGCAAATGTTGATTTTGTTTATCATTGCGCTGCTTTGATTTCATTTGACCCAAAAGATGAAGCGCTTCTTCGAAAAACCAATATTGAAGGAACAGCAAATATTGTCAATTTTTGTATTTCAAAAAACGTAAAAAAACTTTGCTATGTTAGCTCTATAGCCGCATTAGGCGATTTGAAAAGTTTTGAAACTATCATCAACGAAGCAACAGAATGGAATCCCGAAAAGCATCACAGCGACTATGCAATTTCTAAATATGGTGCCGAGATTGAAATTTGGCGCGGGCAACAAGAAGGTCTTGATGTGGTGGTTTTGAATCCCGGAATTATTCTTGGTCCTGGTTTTTGGGAAAAAGGAAGTGGACAACTTTTTTCGGCTGTTGCCAATGGAATGTCATTTTACACCAAAGGATCCTCTGGATTTGTAGCCGTTACAGATGTTGCTCAATTATTGATTTTAGCCATGAAAAACGATTTGGATACAAAAATAAATGGAGAAAAATTTGTAGTTATCGAAGGGAATTATTCTTATGAAGTTATTTTAAACTTTATTGCCGATGCCCTTAAAGTTAAAAAACCTCGCTTTTATGCTTCGCCGTGGTTAACAAAAATTGCTTGGCGATTGGATTGGATTGCAGCAACAATTTTCAATCAAAAAAGAAAATTATCAAAAGAAACGGCACGTTCTAGTCATTCAACCGATTTGTATTCTAACGAAAAAGCAACAACTACTTTTAATTTTCAATTCAGAAATGTAAAAGAGTACATTCATGAAATTGTGGCGCTTCAGTCTAAACTAGCAAAATAATTTACTTGGTTTCGATTTTAGAATTACTTTTATTTACCAATTTAGGTTTTGTTAAAAGCGTTTTTTGCTCCTCAATTTTTTTGTTGACATTTTCAACTATTTCCTTATATTTTTTAATATCCGAAGCATAATATTTATTGCTTCTGGCAAATTGAAGGCTGTCAATTTTATACTTACTATAAATATAGGTGTTTGGGTTAATATTGTTGGTTTCTAAAACCGCTGGGTTTTGAGATTTCATCGCTTCCAATAGTGACAAATCATATAAAATAGAAACTAAAACATCTTCATCAATTAAATTATCTGGTTTTGGAACTGCCGACTCTTGGCAACCAACAACCATTGAAAACAAGATAAATAAAGCAATAATTTTTTTCATAAATTGATGTACTAAATACTATTAACGATCAAATAACAACCTTTTTCCAGAGCGAATATCTTTCACTTTAAAATTTTGATATACCAACTGTCCGTTTACAAATGTATGGGTAATTCTCGATCTAAAGGTAAAATCTTCAAAAGGCGACCATCCGCACTTTGAAAAAATATTTTCTTTTTTTACACTCCACGGCAATCCAGAATTTACAATTGCCAAATCGGCATAATAACCTTCTTTTATGAATCCTCTTTTTTCAATTTTGAATAGAATGGCTGGATTGTGAGCCATTTTTTGTACAATTTTTTCAACTGAAATTTTGCCTTGCAAATGCGCTTCAAACATAGCAACCACAGCATGCTGAACCAATGGCCCTCCCGAAGGCGCATTCAAATAGGATTGTTGTTTTTCTTCTAAAGTATGCGGCGCGTGATCGGTTGCAATGACATCAATTCTATCATCAAGCAAGGCTTCCCAAAGTACTTTTCTGTCATTTTCAGTTTTCACAGCTGGATTCCATTTTATGAAATTCCCTTTCGTATCATAATCTTCATTGGTAAACCACAAATGATGAATGCAAACCTCAGCGGTAATTTTCTTTTGTTCTAATGGAATTTTATTGGTAAACAAATCCATTTCTTTAGCTGTAGAAAGATGAAAAACGTGTAATCGTGCTCCCGTTTTTTTAGCTAAAGCAATTGCTTTTGAAGATGAAATATAGCACGCTTCCTCGCTACGAATTAAATGATGTACTTGAACCGGAACGTCATCTCCATATTGCGCCTTATATTTTTCTAAATTGTTTCTAATTGTGGCTTCATCTTCACAATGAACTGCAATTAACATTGGTGTACTCGAAAAAATTTTCTCTAAAACTTCTTCGTTATCAACCAACATGTTTCCCGTTGAGGAACCTAAGAATATTTTGATTCCTGCAACATTTTTGGGATTGGTTTTTAAAACTTCAGCCAAATTATCATTGGTGGCGCCCATCATAAAAGAATAATTTGCAAACGATTTCTCGGCTGCAATTTTATATTTTTCTTCTAAAATTTCTTGGGTTACCGCATTTGGAACCGTATTGGGTTGTTCAATATAGGATGTAATTCCGCCTGCAACAGCAGCTCGAGATTCCGATTCAATATCGCCTTTGTGAGTCAAACCTGGTTCTCTAAAATGAACTTGGTCGTCAATTGCTCCAGGAATTAAATAGTTTCCTTCGGCATTAATAATTTTACAATCAGATGATTTTGCACTTATGCTTTCTGCAATTTCAACAATAAACTCATTTTCTATTAATACATCGCCTTCAAAAATTGTTCCTTCGTTTACAATTTTTGCGTTCTTAATTAAAATCCTATTCATCTGTTCTCTTGCTTATAATCGATTAAAAAACTTGCTTATTCTTAGGGAAATCACTCCAAAAACGGCTTCTTTTATTATAGAATTACTCATTTTTGATTCTCCTTTAGTTCGGTCTGTAAATATAATTGGGACTTCAATAATTTTAAAATTTTTGGAATAGGCTCTGTATTTCATTTCTATTTGAAAAGCATAGCCAATGAATTTGATTCTGTCCAAATTTATAGCTTCTAAAACCTGCCTTTTATAACACATGAATCCTGCGGTCGCATCGTGAATTTTCATTCCCGTGATTTTCTTTACATAATAGGAAGCAAAATACGACATCAAAACGCGGCTTAAAGGCCAATTCACAACATTTACTCCCGTTACATAGCGGGAACCAATCGCAATATCACCACCACCAAAATGACAAGCCTCATATAATTTTTCTAAATCGGCTGGATTATGTGAAAAATCGGCATCCATTTCAAATACGAATTCATATTTTTTTTCCAATGCCCATTTAAATCCAAAAACATAAGCCGTTCCTAGTCCTGCCTTTTTTTGTCTTACTTCTAAAAATAATCGATCTCCAAATTCTTGTTGGAGCATCTTTACTTTATCAGCGGTTTTATCTGGAGAATTGTCATCAACAATCAAAATATGAAAAGGTTTGTGCAATGAAAACACCGCTCTGACGATACTTTCAATATTTTCAATTTCGTTGTAAGTAGGAATTATGACAATACTATCGTTCATATAATAATTTGAATATAAAATGCAAAAATAAACTTTTTATTGTTTTGCTTTTCATAATAATTGTATAATAAATAAAACCCATGAAAAATTTAGTAATTTTGCACCGATATGATTGAAAACGTACTCCATCCTCGAATAATAGAGAATAAAGATTGGGCAACCGCTTTATTTATACTTTCATTTGTTTTAATTGCAATGACAAAATCTATCTTTGAAAACAGATTCAACGAGTTTTCGAGGTTGATTATTTCCGACAAATACTTGAAAGTCTATAAAGACTCTAGCCAAATGATGAGCTGGTTTACGGTATTTCTATTTATCGTTCAGTTGATTTCGTTTTCCTTTTTTATCCATTTGACACTTTACCAATTTGGCTATGTTTTAAAATCCGATTGGCTCGTTTATGTTCAAATTTTCACTTTTTTAACGGTGTATATTCTGTCGAAATATCTTATCGAGAAAATTATTGCCACCGCCTTTGATATAGAAGAATTTGCAGAACAATTTAACCTGCAAAAGGTAAGTTACCGAACTTATATTGGCGTTTTCTTACTACCTATCAATTGTTTTTTGTTTTATTATGATGCATTTCAACGAGTATTTTTACTCGTTTTTATATCTATTGTTTTGATAATCAATCTATTTACCTATTTGGTTACGCTAAAAAATTATCAAAATATACTATTGAGCAACTTGTTTTATTTTATTTTGTATCTTTGCGCTCTTGAAATAGCACCCTACTATTTTATGTATTATTGGTTTACAAAAAATTAGCATATTAGAAAATGTCAAATATGAAAGTGAAAACAATTTTGGTGTCACAGCCTGAGCCTAAAGTGGAGAATTCTCCTTACTTTGAGTTGCAACAAAAACATAAAGTAAAAATTGATTTCAGACCTTTTATTCATGTCGAAGGAGTTAATGCGAAAGAGATTCGACTTCAAAAAATCGACCTAAATAATTTTACTGCAATAATTTTAACAAGTAAAAACGCAGTAGATCATTTTTTTAGAGTTGCAGATGAAATGCGTTACAAAGTTCCAGAAGGATTAAAATACTTTTGCCAGTCGGAAGCAGTTGCTTTTTACTTACAGAAATACGTAGTCTATCGAAAACGTAAAATCTACGTTGGACAGAAAGATTTTGTAGATTTAACTTCTTTATTGAAGAAATACAAAGACGAAAAATTCTTATTACCAGCCTCTGATCAATTGAATGCCGAGGCGCCAAATACCTTGAACAATCTAAAATTAGATTGGACACAAGCTGTTTTTTATAAAACCGTAATGAGCGATTTATCAGATTTAGCGGATGTTTATTATGATGTCTTAGCTTTTTTTAGTCCAACAGGAATTAAGTCATTATTTATGAACTTCCCTGATTTTGAACAAAAAGAAACCCGAATTGCTGTATTTGGAAGCACTACTCAAAAAGAAGCGATAGAGCACGGATTGCGTGTTGACATTATGGCTCCAAGTCCAGAATCGCCTTCCATGACAATGGCTTTAGACAAATATATTACTAAAGTAAATAAAGAAACTAAAGAGAAATAATATTTTCTTACTTATAAAAGCAAAAGCTTTCAGAAATAATCTGAAAGCTTTTTTTTTGAATTAATACCTAAAAAATTAAGTTTTGATTTTTGTTTAATATTTATAATTGCGGACCTGCTTTAACAAGGTTTTTACCTTCATCATTGTCCGTATATTGTGCAAAGTTTTTAATAAATAAAGCTGCTAAATTTTCTGCTTTTCCTTCCCATTCTGAAGCTTCTGTATACGTGTTTCTAGGGTCTAAAATTTGAGTATTTACCCCTTCTAATTCTAGAGGAACTTCTAAATTAAATATCGGGATAATTTGTGTTTCGGTATTTTCTAAGGAATCGTCAAGAATTCTATCGATAATGGCACGGGTGTCTTTTATCGAAATTCTTTTACCCGTTCCATTCCAACCCGTATTTACCATATAGGCTGTCGCGTGATGTTGCTCCATTTTCTTTACCAATTCTTCTCCATATTTTGTTGGATGCAAGCACAAAAATGCTTTTCCGAAACAAGCTGAAAATGTAGGTTCTGGTTGGGTTACTCCTCTTTCTGTACCCGCTAATTTTGCAGTAAATCCTGAAAGGAAAAAATATTTAGTTTGTTCTGGTGTCAATTTAGAAACGGGAGGCATTACGCCAAAAGCATCGGCTGTAAGAAAGATAACTTTGGTAGCATGACCTGCTTTCGAAATTGGTTTTACAATATTCTCGATATGATCTATTGGATAGGAAACTCGCGTATTTTGCGTAACCGAACCGTCTTTAAAGTCAATTATTCCATTGGCATCCATAGTTACATTTTCCAATAAGGCATTTTTACGAATGGCTCCGAAAATGTCGGGTTCGTTTTCTTG
>CALPQA020000055.1 GCA_943325595.2 Auritidibacter sp. Marseille-P8566 | reverse complement strand
TAATCTTACTATAATTCAGATTATGCAGCAAGAGCGTAGTTTCCTTCGCCGTGTATGTGTTTTGAAACCTTTTATTAACGAGAATTGTCCCAGTTCTCGACGTGCTTACTTCTCAATTCGACTTGCTGTCAAAACCAGTCGACCCCAAAATAGATTGCAAATATACGATATTAATTAGCTTTGGGTTATTAATAAAAAGTTATAAATTATGAGAATGTGGAAATCACGACTTATACCTTCGATTTTCAATTTCTTAGTCTTTCATCTCTTCGTCTTTTATCTTTTTTTCTCCATAACACTTTAAGACTTTCGACTTTCGACAATTTTAACTTTACTCCTCTTCTCTTTCATCAATTTTAAATGGATAATCTCCAAACAATGGTGCTAAATTACGAACTCTGTAAACGTTTTTAGAATTTTTATTAGTCAGAGCAATAATAGTAACATTTTCCTTTTTCAAAGTTACATATGAAGACATGTTCCCGTGCCACCATCCATTATGGAAATAAAAATTTTGTCCTGTTTCCCAATTGATCATTCTAATTCCTAGGCCATAATTTTTTTGTCCTTTATGTTCATTACTAAAGCCTTGGTAAATTTGATGACGTAATTCAGGACTCAAGAAATATTCTGTGTTTCGTGCCATGTCAAACTTCAATAAATCTTGAGGGGTAGAAAAAATGTTTTTGTCACCATAAACAGCATCCAAATAATCAAAAGCAATTTTTTGCCCATTTCCTCTGTATGAAGGAGTAATTACATTTTTATCTTTGGCATAATCATATACGAATGTGTTGGCCATTCCAAGTGGTTCAAATATCATAGATTTCATAGCATCACTATACTTTTTCCCAGTAATTTTTTCAATTATTAACGCCAACATCGCATAGTTGGTATTACAATAGCCAAATCGGGAGTCAGTTTTATACTCTAACGTTATTTTTTTATTAATCATAACATCCAAGACATCCTGATTACTCATAATTTTATGTGTATCCCAAATCCCTTTTTCATTCGTGAAATAAGCATAATTGCGCATTCCGCTTCTGTGACTTAATAGATTTTTAACACTAATTATTGGATATGGAAAACCCTTTAAAATAGTATTCACTTTTTGATTTAATCCTAATTTCCCAGCATTGACAAGTTTTAATATTGCCGTAGCTGTTAGTACTTTACTCACTGAAGCAATGTGAATTGGTGTCTGACTTGTTATAGGTGTTTTCTTTGCGATATCGCCAAAACCAACGTAATTTTCATATATAATTTGACCGTCTTTTGCAACTAAAAAACTAATGTTATTGTTTTTTGAAGGCCAATTTTTATTGAAAAAATGTACAATTTTACCTTTCTTTGAGTTGATATAAGCATCTGTCAATTTGGGGTATATCGTATCAGAAGGCTCCATATTAATAGACGTCATTCTATCAATTGCATGTTTTTTTTCCTGGCTGTTGCAGGACATGCAAAGCAAAAGTAAAGCGATAAGTTTTAAATATAGGAAGGGAAGTTTTTGTGTCATTATTAATTGATGTTGAGCAAATATATAGGAAAGAAATAAATTATCAAAGACCTAATTAGTTAAACATTTTCTAAATCAACTATGGCTTTTATGTCAATCTTCTGTTTTTCAATGTTTAGTAACTTTTATTTTGTTGAAAATAAATTTTGACAACGACGGCGTTAATCTTACTTTTGACAGGAATTAATAAAGGGAAATAGTAGATGAAGTTCGGAATTATAAAAGAAAGAAAAAATCCACCTGATAGAAGAGTAGTATTCTCGCCAAATGAATTAGTGCGATTGAAACAAGAATATCCACAAGCGGAAATAGTAGTTGAAAGTTCAGATATTCGCATTTTCAAAGACGAAGAGTATTCTAACTTAGGTATTGAAGTTACTACAGATATGTCAAGTTGTGATGTGTTATTTGGTGTAAAAGAAGTGCCAATTGAAGCTTTAATTCCAAATAAAAAATATTTCTTTTTTTCCCATACTATAAAGAAACAACCCTACAACAGAAAGTTGCTTCAAGCCATTCTTGAAAAGAATATCGATTTTTATGATCATGAGACGATTGTTGACAAGGATTTTAATCGGTTAATTGGTTTTGGTCGGTATGCAGGAATTGTAGGTACTTATAATGCTTTTAGAGCTTTTGGGATTAAATTCGGGTTATTTACTGTTCCAAAAGCAGAAACGCTTTCTGGAAAAGAGGATTTAGTTGCTAAACTAAAAAGACAAATTTTGCCTCCTATAAAAATCGTTTTAACCGGTTGTGGTAAAGTTGGTAACGGTGCCAAAGAAATTTTAGATGCCATTAAAATCAAGGAAGTTTCTGTTGAAAATTTCCTTTCGAAAAACTATTCCGAACCAGTATATGTTCAAATAGATGTTTTAGATTACAACAAAAGAAAGGATGGTCAGGATTTAGGAAAGAATGATTTCTATGCCAATCCTACTCAATATACTTCAGATTTTGAAAGGTTTACAAAAGTATCTGATATTTTCATAGCAGGACATTTTTATGGAAATGATGCACCATATATACTGACAAGAGAAATGCTACAAGCCAACGATTGTAAAATAAAAGTTGTTGCTGATATTTCTTGTGATGTCAATGGCCCAATTGCATGTACTATAAAAGCATCAACAATTGCTGAACCTTTATTTGGGTATTTGCCAAGTGAAAATAAAGAAGTTGATGTTTTTCACCCTGCTGCAATTGTCGTAATGTCAGTTGATAATTTACCTTGCGAACTCCCTAAAGATGCCAGCGAAGGATTTGGAGAAATGTTCATGAAACATGTAATACCTGCTTTTTTTAATGGTGATAAAGACGGAATTTTACAAAGAGCCAAAATGACCGAAAATGGCAAACTAACAGAAAGATTTCATTACTTACAAGACTATGTAGAAGCAAAATAAAGATTTAATGCTTCATAAAGAAGCATTTTTTTATATTTTAATGAGATTAGATTTTTGTTTCATTATATTTGAATTACAAAAGACAAAAAAATAGTATGAAAAAAATCCTTTTCTTAGCTTTAGTACTAGCTTTTACTGGAATTATTAACGCACAAAGTATTGTATCTCCGTCAAAAGATATTGTACTTGATTTTAAAATTGGAACTTCAGGAAAACCATGTTATTCCATAACGTATAAAAATAAGGCTGTTATATCTGAGAGTTTTCTCGGAATTAAACTCAAAGCCGGGGGTGATTTTATCTCAAAATTTTCAATTGTAAATTCTAGTGCAACTGAATTTAATGAATCATGGCATCCAGTTTTGGGCGAACAATCTACTATTGTTAATAATTACAACGAGTTGAAAGTTGCTCTATTGCAAACTGAAACCAATAAAAAAATAAATATTATTTTCAGGGTTTTCAACGAAGGTGTTGCTTTTAGATATGATTTTCCCCAACAAAAAGACTTGAATTATTTTATAATATCTGATGAAGTTTCTGAATTTAATTTGGTAGGAAATCATAAAGTTTTTTGGATTCCTGGAGATTTTGATAGTCAAGAATACGATTATAATGAAACTTTGTTTTCTGAAATAAATACCGAAAAAATCAATTTGAATAATGGAATTGGTGTTAAATCAATTGCTGGAAAATACGTAATTCAATCCCCATTGATGATGAAATCGGCATCTAATTTATATTTAAATATATTTGAAGCTGCAGTAGTAAATTACCCCATAATGCATTTAGATGCGGATGTTACTAATTATAAACTAAAATCTCATTTAGTTCAAAATGCTATTGGAGACAAAGCCTATTTGCAAACTCCATGCGTTTCTCCATGGAGAACTATAATGATTAGTGATGATGCGAGAAAAATTGTCAGTTCAAAAATGGTGTTAAATCTTAATGAACCATGCAAATTAGATGACACTTCATATATAAAACCTATGAAATATGTTGGGATTTGGTGGGAAATGCATGTAGGTAAATCTACTTGGGATTATGCAGGTTCTCAAAATGCACTGAATGCTGCAAACTCCGAATTAAAACCTTCTGGGAAACACGGAGCAACCACAGACAATACTAAAAGATACATTGATTTTGCTGCGAAAAACGGTTTTGATGGTGTGTTAGTTGAAGGATGGAATACGGGTTGGGAAGATTGGTTTGGGAATTGGAAAGATGAGGTATTTGATTTTGTAACGCCTTATCCAGATTTTAATATCAAGGAGGTAACCGATTATGCAAAATCTAAAGGAGTAAAAATGATCATGCATCATGAAACTTCAGGTTCTGTTTCAAACTATGAAAGACATTTAGACCGTGCTTTCGAAAACATGAAGAAATATGGATATCCTGCTGTTAAAACAGGTTATGTTGGGAGAATTATTCCACGTGGTGAATTTCATGATGGTCAATCAATGGTCAATCATTTTAATTTTGTTGCAAGAAGGGCTGCAGATTATAAGTTAATGGTTAATTCTCACGAAAGTTCTCATTTAACAGGTTATGGGCGAACTTACCCTAATTATATTGCAGCCGAAGCTGCTCGTGGCAATGAATTTAATGCTTGGAGTTATGGAAATCCTCCTATGCATGAAACTATTTTGCCATTTACACGTCTTTTAGGCGGTCCAATGGATTATACACCTGGGATTTTTGAAATCAAGATGAATATATATGACAAAAATAAAACAGAACAAGTTCACACGACATTAGCAAAACAATTGGCTCTATATGTTACAATGTATTCTCCGTTACAAATGGCTGCTGATTTACCCGAAAATTATGAAAAATATCCGGATGCTTTTCAATTCATAAAAGATGTAGCCGTAGATTGGCAAGAAAGTATTTATTTAGAAGCAGAGCCAGGAGATTACCTTACAATTGCTAGAAAAGCCAAGGGAAAGGAAAGTTGGTTTTTAGGCGCAATTACAGATGAAAATGCCCGTAAATCTGAAATTGAATTGGGGTTTCTTAACCCTAATAAGAAGTACAAAGCAATTATATATGCAGATGCAAATACTGCCGATTGGAAAAACAATCCAATAGCATATACAATCAAAACGGTTGTTGTGACTTCAAAATCTAAACTTAAATTAAATCTTGCCCCGGGAGGAGGAACAGCAATTAGTTTTGAACTCTTAAAAAAGTAGCTTTATAATAAAGAAAAAGACGCTATTTGACATATAAAACTTCATAAGAAATCGTTTTCGTTAATAACTTAATGTTTTTAATTTGTTGTGATATTTCTTTATAAATGTATATTTATCAAAAATTAACAATTATTTTTATTAGTATTCTATTTTACATATAGGATTATGAATAATAAAATAAGTGTAACCTAAATCTATTAATTAACTTTTTAAACCAAAATTTATGAATTCAGAAAATGTTCAAACCAAATGGGGACAATTTATTCCTCTAGTTATTGTTTTTTTCTTTTGGGGTTTTGTGGCCGCAAGTAATGACATTTTAATTCCAGTATTTAAAAAAGCTTTTGATCTGACTCAAGGTCAAAGCCAATTAGTTTCATTAGCATTTTATATTGCTTACACTGTAGGTTCCTTGATTTATATGGGAATTTCACTTTTGATGAAACAAGATTTAGTAAATAAAATTGGATATAAAAATGGTTTGGCTTTAGGTTTAGGAATTTCTGCTTTAGGAACATTATTGTTTTATCCAGCTGCAAATACGGGTTCTTTTCCATTAATGTTATCAGGATTGTTCATTGTAGCTTTAGGATTTTCGTTACAACAAACAGTAGCAAACCCACTAGCGATTGCTTTAGGACCAATCACTACAGGTTCACAACGATTAACATTAGCAGGAGGAATTAATAACTTCGGAACTACAATAGGTCCCTTGGTTGTGAGTTTTGCTATTTTTGGATCAAGTGCTGGTGCAAATACTGAAATGAGTATCGAAAGCGTTAAAATCCCATACTTAGTATTAGGATTAGCTTTTTTATTAGTTGCTATATTATTGAAATTTTCATCACTTCCAGACAAACCTACAGCTGCTGTTGAAGTAGAAAATGATGCAAATTCTTCAAGAAGTTCGGCTTTGAAATACCCTCAATTAATCATGGGTATGATAGCAATCTTCGTATACGTTGGAGTTGAAGTTTCGACTGCAAGTAATCTCCCAGCTTATATGGAGTCTAAATTAGGGTTTCTAACGCAAGACATCGCACCTTATATTTCATTGTATTGGGCGAGTTTAATGATTGGTCGTTGGACTGGAGCTGTTGGCGCTTTTACAAATGATTTAAGCATGCAAAAAATATTAAAATTCATTGCGCCTTATTTGGCTTTCGGAGTATTTTTAATGGTAAATGCTATTGCAAAACATGACTTAACACCATTTTATGTTTATGGATTAATCATTTTAGTATTAATAGCAGCCGATATTTTAAGCAAAGGAAATCCTGCAAGAATGTTGCTACTGTTCTCTTCTTTAGGAATTGTTGCCTTATTAATAGGTATCACAACTACTGGAATGACAAGCGTTTACGCTTTTACAAGTGTAGGTTTGTTTTGTAGCACTTTATGGCCTTGTATTTTTACACTAGCAATTAGTGGATTAGGAAAAAACACCAGTCAAGGAAGTAGTTTCTTAATTATGATGATTATGGGTGGTGGAATAGTGAGCTGGTTACAAGGATTTATTTCTGAAAGTATCGGAATTCAAAGCAGTTATATCGTTGGTGTTGTATGTTTTGCTTACTTGGCTTTTTATGCT
Source organism: Auritidibacter sp. Marseille-P8566 (assembly GCA_943325595.2). The sequence continues at coordinate 1,983 of CALPQA020000055.1, read as the reverse complement.
TGGAAAGTAAGCGGAATCTTGAGAAGTCAAGGAATTGATTTTGACAAACCAGTTTCAGGTGGACATTAATCCATACTATTTATTATATTAATTAAAGGGCTTGTAAATTTTCAAGCCCTTTTTTTTGTTCAAAGAAAACACTATTTTTATCCAATAAATACATCCCCATGAAAAAAATCACTCTTGTTTTATTGCTTTTTTCAATAGTTTCTTTTGCGCAAAACAACTACGAATTAAAATTCAAAGAAATCTACAAATCGGCTTTAACCAACTCCAAATGTTATTCTTGGTTGGATGATTTATCCAATAAAATTGGAGCTCGATTATCTGGTTCCGAAGGTGCTCAAAAAGGAGTAGAATATACCAAAGCACAATTGGAAACACTTGGTTTAGACAAAGTCTACCTTCAAGAAGTGATGGTTCCTAAATGGGTTCGCGGCGAAAAAGAAGTCGCTTATATTTTAGATAATAAAACCAAAACAACTATTCCCGTTTGCGCTTTAGGCGGTTCGATTGCAACTCCAAAAAAGGGAATCACTGCAGAAGTAATTGAAGTGCATTCTATCAAAGAAGTTGCGGAATTAGGACTTGATAAAATCAAAGGGAAAATAGTTTTTTTCAATCGCCCGATGCAACCTGAAAATATTGAAACTTTTACATCTTATGGTGGTTGTGTAGATCAACGATTTGGCGGAGCAAAAGAAGCTTCTAAATTTGGTGCTGTTGCCACAATTGTTCGCTCCATGAATATGAGATTGGACGATTTTCCTCATACAGGTGTACAAAGTTATGGAGACATTCCAAAAGAAAACTATATTCCAACGGCTGCAATTAGTACTAATGGAGCGGAGTTATTAAGCAAGTCCTTAAAAGCAAACCCCAATTTGAAATTTTATTTAAAACAATCTTGCCAACTTATGGAAGATGTTTTATCTTATAATGTTATAGGTGAAATTACAGGAAGTGAGCACCCCGAAAAAATTATGGTTGTTGGTGGGCACCTTGATTCTTGGGATTTAGCCGACGGTTCACAAGATGATGGGGCAGGAGTAGTGCAAAGTATGGAAGTGTTGAATATTTTTAAAAGCATTGGTTACAAACCTAAAAACACGATTCGAGCAGTATTATTTATGAACGAAGAAAACGGTGGAAGAGGCGGTAATAAATACGAAGAGCTATCAAAATCGAATAATGAAAACCATATTTTTGCTTTAGAAAGTGATTTGGGAGGATTTTCTCCACGTGGATTTTCGTTTGAAGCAGATGATGTTAATTTGGCTAAAATACAAACGTGGAAAGGACTTTTCGAACCCTATTTGATTCATAGTTTCACCAAAGGACATTCGGGTTCCGATATTGAACCGTTAACTTCTGCTAAAATAATTAAAGCAGGATTACACCCAGATTCACAACGTTATTTTGATTATCATCACGCTGCAAATGACAAATTTGATTCGGTTAATAAAAGAGAATTAGAATTGGGAGCTGCAACGATGGCCGCATTAATTTATTTAATTGACCAAAACGGAATCCAATAAAAATTAGAAAAAAAGTGCATAAAAAAAAGACCTGTAAGTTCAACTCACAGGTCTTTTCTAATATAGGCGTTGCTTATTTTATCAATTCAAAACTACGTTTCACAAAAGCCGTAAGCTCTTCTCCTTTTAATAAGTTTTGAGATAATTTAGCCAAATCTAACGCTTGTTTTACCAAACTTTCTTGTGCTGATTTATCGGTAGAATTTAAAATATTTGAAGCCAAATCAGAATTGGTATTTACCACTAAATTATACATTTCTGGCATATTTCCCATTCCGAACATTCCACCACCACCAGACTGACTCATTTCTTTCATTCTTCGCATAAATTCCGGTTGCGTGATAATAAATGGCGCTGCATTGCTGTCTAAAGCTTCCATTTGAACTGAATATTTTTGTTTTGGAACAAATCCTTCTAAAACTGTTTTTAAACTTTCTTTTTCTTC
>CALPQA020000054.1 GCA_943325595.2 Auritidibacter sp. Marseille-P8566 | reverse complement strand
GGCCTTCATGACCTATTGGTGCTCTGCTTAATGCAAATACGTTCGAGAACGGAAAGGCGAATATTTCTCCTATAGAAATGAAAATCATGCTGACAATTAATATTCCTGCCCAAAAATTGATGAGCAATAAATAGAATCCAAACGACATTAATAGCGTTCCCCAAAAGATGATTTTTAGTTTATGAACCTTTTTTCTTTCAAAATAACTCACGAATGGCATTTCTAAAGCAAAAATCAGTAATCCATTTAAAGTCATTAATAAACCTGTTTGAAATTCGGTCAAGCCAAATCTTTCATGGTGGTATAGAGGAAGTGTTGTGAATAATTGGAAGAATATCATTGCTGTTACAAAGCTGACAAATAGGAAAATCCAAAATATTTTATCTTTAAAAACAGAAACTACTTCTGATTTCCCCGGTGTTGCATCGCCAATAGTTGATGGCTTTTTCTTTTCTTTTACCAATAATGCAAAAATTGAAATTGCAAGAATACAGGTGGAACCATCTACCCAAAACAGACCCTTATAACCCATACCCATAATTATTAAACCTCCCAAAGCAGGTCCAGCTGCAAAACCAAGATTCACGGCAAGTCGCACTAATGTTAAGGCGCGCGTTCTGTTTTCGGGTTTTGCGTAGGCTCCAAGCGATACAAACATAGCCGGACGAAACATGTCTGCCAAAACCATAATGCTGAACATTCCGATGCACAATCCCACAAATGAAGTGACAAATTGAAGGAACAGAAAACCAATTCCACTAGTGAATAAACTGAAAATCATAACTCTGTAGAACCCAATTTTATCTGCTAATTTTCCACCAAGCCAAGAACCCAACATAGAGCCAAATCCGAAAGAAACCATAATCCATCCTACTTCGCTATAGGAGAAGTGTAAATTTTCTTTTAGATATTTAGATAAAAATGGCAATACCATTGTTCCCGCACGATTGATAAAAGTGATGATAGCAAGTATCCAAATTTCCCTTGTAAATCCTTTGAAATTATTGATATAGCGATAAAAAGCAGTTTTTAACATGGATAAATTTTCAGTTCTGCAAAGGTAAAAAACTTTGTGGCTTTGTTCCTTTGTCTTTTTGTAACTTTTAAACTATTTTTGCAATAAAGTATAAAGATGAAAAAGGGATTTCTTGTTACGCTATTTTTTATTTCAATTTCAAGTTTCTGTCAAGAGAAATTTGATGTTTCAGCCGTTGAAACTTTTCAAAAAAAGCTAAATTTTGAATTTGCTGACAAAGACGAAAGCCCTTTAACGGATGAAGACCGTACGGTTTTTAAAACATTAGAGTATTTTCCAATTAGTGCTAAATATTTCGTTGTTGCGCAATTCACACGAACAGAAAATGAAAAGGCTTTTGAAATGAAAACCACCAAAGAGCGCAGACCAATATATGTGAAATATGGTGAATTGGCTTTTACAATAGACGAAAAACCATTCAAATTAAATCTTTATAAAAACATTGAGCTTTCAAAAAAAGAGGAATTTAAAGACTATTTATTTTTGCCATTTTCAGATACTACAAACGGTAAGGAAAGTTATATCGGAGGTCGTTATATTGATATGAAAGTGCCAAAGGGTCATACTGTTGCAATAGATTTTAACACCGCTTATAATCCTTATTGTGCTTATAATTATAAATATTCTTGCCCAATTGTTCCTCTTGAAAATGTATTAGATATTGACATAAATGCAGGTGTAAAAAAATTCCATAATTAATGGAATTTTTCAATTTGCATACACATCAACCTTCAAATCAGGCAGGTGTTTTGGAATTAGTGAATCAATATCCTCAGGAATTTGACGCTTCAATTCCGAATTATTCTATTGGAATTCATCCTTGGTATATCGTTGAAGACAGAATTGACGGTGATTTGGAAATTATTGAAAGTAAATTAAAAGATGAAAAATGCCTTGCTGTTGGTGAATGTGGGTTGGATAAAAGAATTGAAATTCCAATGGCTTTGCAGCAAATGGTTTTCGAGAAACAATTGGCTTTAGCCGAAAAATATAAAAAACCTGTTGTTATTCATTGCGTGGCAGCTTTTCAGGAAGTAATTGCAATTAAAAAGAAAATGGCTATTTCTGTTCCAATGATTATTCACGGTTTTTCAAAAAACAAGGAAACTGCTGAGCAATTGATTTCCAATGGTTTTTATTTATCATTTGGTAAATATTTATTAAGCAATCCCGAATTAGAATTGGTATTTAAGAGCATTCCAAAAGAGCGATTGTTTTTGGAAACCGATACAATTGAAGAAGGAATTGATGCTGTGTATGAATTGGCAGCGAAATATAGAAATATAGAAATGGCAGAAATGACGGCGATAATCAATGCTAATTTTGATGCTGTTTTTAATTAAAGTAGCCAAGAATTACACGAATTAACACGAATTAATTAAAAAAAATTAGTGAAAAATAATGTAATTAGTGTAGAAAAAAGTAAAGCAATTGATTTTAAAATTAAACACAAATTACACGAATTTCACGAATTAACACGAATTAATAAAAAAAAATTAGTGAAAATTAGTGTAATTCGTGGCAAAAAAATGAAGCAATTGTTGGTAAATTTAAACACAGATTCTCACAAATTTCACAGACTAAAAATTGTGAGTATCTTGGAAATCTGTGGCAAAAAAAGCTATCCACGAATTAGAAGAATTACAAGAATTAACACAAATTAATTCTACAGAATTAGTTGAAATTTGTGAAATTTGTGGAAAAGAAATAATAGGAAGCAACGCTTCGAGGCATTAAACATAAATAGAATAAAATGGCAGAATGGACAGAAAGAGCAGAATTATTGTTCAAAGCAGAAGGATTAAGTAAATTACAAAACGCAAATGTTTTAGTTGTTGGATTAGGTGGCGTGGGTTCCTTTGCTGCTGAATTTCTGGCGAGAGCAGGAGTAGGGACAATGACAATTGTTGATGGTGATGTTGTAGATATTACAAACATTAACAGACAGTTACCTGCTTTGCATTCAACCGTTGGTCAAGCTAAAATTACCGTTGTCGGTAATCGTTTGATGGATATTAATCCTGAATTAAAACTGACACGCATTCAAGAATTTCTTTCTCCGGAACGGGCTTTTGAAATTGTAACCGATGAATTTGATTATGTGTTGGATTGTATCGATAGCGTAACGCCAAAACTGAATTTGATTATTGGGGCTAAGCGAAAAAGAGTAAAAATAATTTCTAGTATGGGAGCAGGTGGGAAAATGGAAGCTTCCAAAGTAAAAGTGGCTGATATTACGAATACCGTAAATTGCTTTTTGGCGAAAACAATAAGAAGACGTTTGAAAGAAGTAAAAATTGACAAATTGAAAGTTGTTTTTTCTTCAGAAATACAAGACAACGCAAGTTTGAAAATGACAGATGGATCCAATTATAAGAAATCATTTTATGGAACAAACAGTTATATGCCAGGTTTATTTGGCTTGTATGCTGCTGAAACCGTGATTCGATATTTGCTAAAAAAGGAATAGATTTTTTGAAGTTTACAAAACACAATAACCATAAACTAACACCCAATACCCAAAGCCTAAAATGATACAAACAATAATTTTCGATATGGACGGTGTAATTGTCGACACAGAACCCGTTCACAGATATGCATATTTTAAACATTTTTCGGAATTGAATATTGAAGTTACTGAAGAAATGTTTACATCATTTACTGGGAATTCCACACGAAATGTATTTCAAAGAGTGAAAACAATTTTCAATTTAGAGGATGATGTTGAAGAATTGATTTTGAGAAAAAGGACTATTTTTAATGACGCTTTTGACCACAAAGAAGATTTGGAATTATTAGAAGGAGTCGAAAAATTAATTAAAGACTTGTATCAAAACGGAATGCAGTTGATATTGGCTTCATCGGCTTCAAAAGTAACGATTGACCGAGTTTTTCGACGTTTTGGATTGCATCAGTATTTTACACATATTGTTAGCGGTGAAGATTTTCCAAAATCCAAGCCACACCCCGCTATTTTTGAATTTGCGGCTTCTTTATCAATAGCACCAAAGGAAAATTGTATCGTAATTGAAGACAGTACCAACGGAGTTTTAGCAGCAAAAGCAGCGGGAATTTACTGTATTGGATATAACAGTATTCATTCTAAACTTCAAGATTTATCAAAGGCAGATATTGTTATTAATCACTTTGATGAGTTGGATTATACTATAATTTCAGAATTGTAATTGTTTTAACCAACAGCCTCTTTAAATACTCGAAGACATCTTTCACGAGCGAATTTATGATCTACAATAGGTTGTGGATAATTGAAATCTTGTAACTCAGGAACCCATTTTTTGATGTAATTTAAATTCTTATCAAATTTTTTGACTTGCTCTGTTGGATTGAAAATTCTGAAATAGGGTGCTGCATCAACGCCACTTCCTGCAGCCCATTGCCAATTTCCAACATTACTAGATTGCTCGTAATCCAATAATTTTGTTGCAAAATAAGTTTCGCCCCAACGCCAATCAATTAATAAATGCTTGCATAAAAAACTGGCAACTACCATTCGCACTCGATTGTGCATGTGCCCCGTGGCATTTAATTCTCGCATTCCTGCATCTACAAATGGATAACCGGTTTTGCCTTCACACCACTTTTTAAATTCAGCTTCGTTATTATTCCATTTTATTGCATCGTATTTTGGTCGGAAACTTTTCGTATTAGTATGAGGAAAATGCCATAATATTTGCATAAAAAACTCTCGCCAAATCAATTCGTTCAGAAATGTTTCTCGTTCTTGTGAGGCTGCTTTTTCAACAATTTTCCGAATGCTAACTGAACCAAAACGCAAATGCGTACCAATCATTGAAGTTCCCGCAAGCGCAGGGAAATTCCTTGTGTCTTCATAGTTTTGAATTAATTTTTCTGAAGTATCAAAATGAGCAACTTTAATTTTGGATTGCTCAAAACCGATGTCGCTCAAACTTAAAAAAGGGTAGGAGTGATACACAACATTATTGAGTAACTTTTCGGACTCAAAGTTTTCTATTTTTGTGGTTTGGAACAATGCTTTCCATTTTTTTGAAAAAGGTGTAAAAACTACATAAGGAGTTTGGTCGTCTTTTACGACTTCACTTTTTTCAAAAATAACTTGGTCTTTGAATGTTTTAAATACTGTGTTTTTTGATGCTAATAAAGCTGTTATTTTTGCATCTCTAGTTTTAGCATACGGTTCATAATCGTGATTGGTATAGAGGGTTTCAACTTTGTTTTCAGAAACTAATTTTTCAATAATTGAAGTTGGCTCACCATAAAAGACAGCCAAATTCTTTCCGAATTTTTGAAGTTCAGTATCAATTACATCTAATCGTTCGTGAATAAAACTAACACGAGCGTCATCTTTTGGAAGTTCTTGAAGTATGTTTTTATCAAAAATAAATATCGGTAAAACTTCAGAATTACTATTTAAAGCCTCAAAAAATCCCTTGTTGTCATCAACTCTCAAATCACGTCTAAACCAAAATATATTCATTATTAAACAGTTTTAAATTCTCCAAATAGCTCAATTAATTTCGTTCTTCGGTATTCAAATATTTCATTTAATTTGGGTTTAACTAATATTGGATGAACCATTTGGCCGAGAATTCCCATCGGGATTTTATAATCAATAATATCTTCCATTTCTACGCCGCCAGGAATTTCTTTGATGAAATGTTTGTGATGCCAAAGCGAATAAGGACCAAAACGTTGTTCGTCAACAAAATATTTTCTATCAACTACGTGGGTTATTTCAGTTACCCATTTTGTTGGGATTCCTAAAACAGGTGTTACTATATATTGGATGATTTGTCCTGCAAACATTGGTCTGTCGTCGCCAGAAAGTGTGATGAAACTCATATAATCAGGAGTTATAACTTTTAAATTTTTTGGATTTGACAAAAATTCCCACGCTTCATCAAGTGTAATAGGTAAATTCTGTTTTGCGTGATAGGTATATATTTTCATAATTAATATTTTTGCGAAGGTACGATTGTTTATCTTTTAATTTGAAATGTTAAACAACTTATATTCAAATTAAGAAATAATTAACATTATTGCCATAATGAAATTGTAAATTTGAAAAATAAATTGAAATTATGAAAAAAATACTTTTTACATTAGCAGTAATTTTGAGTTCATTTGGATCTCAAGCGCAGGTTACAACTCCACAACCAAGTCCTAAATGCATTCTAAATCAAATGGTTGGTTTAACAGATGTTGAAATTGAGTATTCAAGACCAGGAACTAAAGGTAGAAATGTTTTTGGTGATTTAGTTCCTTTTGGTAAAGTATGGAGAACTGGAGCCAATGCAAACACCACAATAAGTTTTAGTGAAGATGTTATTATTGACGGGAAAACTTTAAAAAAGGGAAAATATGCCTTATTTACTTTACCAAAAGTTGAAAGTTGGGAAGTTATCTTTTATTCTAAAACTGATAACTGGGGAAATCCAGAAGAGTGGAATGAATCTGATGTTGCTTTGCGAGCGTCTGTAGTTCCAGAAATGTTAAACAGAAATGTAGAGTCTTTCACCATAGACATTAACAATTTAGATAATAATTATGGACATTTAAATTTAGCTTGGGAGAAAACGTTAGTTTCGTTGAAATTTGAAGTTCCAACTCAAAAAATGGCAATGGCAAGTATTGATAAAGTTTTGGCAGGACCATCAGCGGGAGATTATTTTTCGGCAGCACAATTTTATTATCAATCTAATGGGGATTTAACTAAGGCATTGAATTATGTTAACAAAGCATTGGAATTGAAAAAGGAAAGTCCGTTTTGGTACACCAAGTTAAAGTCGTTAATTCAAGCAAAATTAGGAGATAAAAAAGGTGCAATTGAAACAGCAAGACTATCATTGGCTGCGGCTAAAGTTGCCAATAACAATGATTATATTAAAATGAACGAGGATAATATTTTAGAGTGGAGTAAGAAATAAATGTAGTTAATATCAAATTTATAAAGCGGTAAAGTTAATTTTACCGCTTTTTTTATGCTAAAATATAAAGATCATTAGGTTTATTTTTTGATTTGGATGTTCGTTATTTGGGTAAAAGAATCGCATTAATTGAAGGATTAGAAATTATGAAAATATAAATATTATTACTCAGCCCTGACAGCAGCGGCATCCTGTTGTGGCGGTGTTCGCCACAACAGATATAGCGAATGGCGGGAGGGAAGGTGTTTTGAAAAAGAAACGTGTGCTTCAAAAAAAAACAATTTGGTTTCAAGGGGAAATTCTTCCAAAAAACGACGTAACTATTTTAACAACTTATAATGATAGCATTAACCATATTGTGGTTTATAAAGTTCTAAATTTACATAATTAGGATTCGGTTTTATGTATAATTAATTGAAAAACAATATGTTATAATAAATTATAGTAATGAATTAGAATTCAAGTGTTCCTACTGTAATTGATTTAACTATTGAAAGTTAGTAACTAAAAATTAGAAATTATGAAAACAGTGATGGTAATGTTATTTTTAAGTTTAACAACTTCTTTTTATGCCCAAGTTAAGAAAGGGGAAGTTGAAGATCAAAGTATGAAGCCTGAGGAACTGCCCGAAATTGTTATTAAAGCTGCGGGAAAAGATTTTTCAATTTACATACCTGACAGAAATCCAGATCAAAACGTTAGGTATCTTCAGGATAAATTCATTGCGTATGATTTGGGTAAAGATTACGAAGGATATGAGTCGTATTTAGTAACTATGGAAACCGAAAAAGGCTCATTGGCAGCGACGTACAACGAAAATGGAAAGCTTACCAGTGTTGTTGAAAATTACGATAATGTGAAACTTCCAAGCGCTGTAATTTTTTCAATTTATAAAAAATATCCTGGATGGCGTATTGTAAATGATCAGTTTTTATATACGCAGGAAGATGGGGATATTATTAAAAAACAATACAACCTGAAAGTCAAAAAAAACAAGAAAACTAAAAGATTAGTGGTGCATCCAAATGGTGAAATAATTAAGGGATTTGATTAAATAGTGGTGATTTAATTAAATAAAAATGAGTTTGACATTTCAATTTGTCAAACTCATTTTCGTTTGTAATAGGATTTAATATTAACTTTCTATCAATTCCGATTGATTTCTAAAGACCAATTTTCCATTAAAACTATCTAATAAAATAATACTGTCAATGGCTATTTTACCAGATAGAATTTCTTTTGACAATTCATTTAAAACCTCTTTTTGAATGACACGTTTTACTGGTCGTGCTCCAAATTGTGGGTCGTAGCCCTTAACCGCTAAATAATTAATTGCTTCTGGAGTAGCGTCTAAAGTTATTTGTTGTTTGGCTAGCATTTTCATAACCGATTTCAATTGCAAGCCTACAATTTCTTTAATATTATCATTTGTAAGTGGCGTAAACATTACAATTTCATCAATTCTATTGATGAATTCTGGACGGACTGTTTGTTTCAATAAATTCAGAACTTCCATTTTTGCAACTTCTGTTGCAGCTTCAATTCCACCTTTTAGATTTTCAAATTTCTCTTGAATTATTTCACTTCCCATATTGGAAGTCATTATGATAATGGTGTTTTTGAAATCTGCCAAACGCCCTTTGTTGTCGGTCAATCTTCCCTCGTCTAAAACTTGCAATAAGATATTAAAGGTGTCAGGATGCGCTTTTTCAATTTCATCTAATAAAATCACAGAATACGGTTTTCTCCGAACGGCTTCTGTTAATTGTCCGCCTTCTTCATAACCAATATACCCTGGAGGCGCACCTACTAAACGGCTCACACTGTGGCGTTCTTGGTATTCGCT
>CALPQA020000053.1 GCA_943325595.2 Auritidibacter sp. Marseille-P8566 | reverse complement strand
TTTATATTTTTAATGTTATTACGATTACAATCGTTCTAACGTTGGTGTGGATTTTATTGGACACGAAATACATCCTGAAAGAAAATAAAATCTTTTATAATTCAGGTCCTTTCCGAGGTGCCATTGCCATTGATGCTATTAAAAAAATAGAACGCCATTCTGGATTGATTGTTCCTGTAACTTTTAGACCCGCCTTAAATACCAAAGGGCTAATTATTCATTACAATAGTTTTGATGACATTTATATTTCTCCAAAACAGGAAGATTTGTTCCTTGAAGAGTTGTTGAAAGTTAATCCAGATATTGAAGTAGTTTATTAAGTCGATTTTATATTTTTTTTGTTTAAATCATTTTTGTACTCAATAGAATATTCAATTGGACTTAGACCTGTATAGGATTTGAAAATTCTATAAAAAGTGGAGTTTGAATTAAATCCAGACGCCATATAAAGGGTTCCAAAATTAGTGGATTGACCAGAAGCTATATTTTTAGCAATTATTTTTTTTGCATGATTCAACCTCAACCGGTTAATGATTCCTCTAAAATTAGATTCTCCATGTAGTTTTATCGCTTCGTATAAGTATTTTTTATTCGTTCCTAATATTCTAATCAAAGTTTTCTGATCCAATTCTGGATTTAAAAAAAGTTGTTTTTCTTCCATAGTATTAATCAACATTGTAAATAAATTCTCTGTTTTAATAGTATTTGCATCTTGATTAACTATATATGGGTTATTTAAATAGTCTTGTTTGAATAGTGATTTTGTTTGAAAAAACAGATTATCATAGTATTTATCTTTTTTAAATAATAATTTCTTATAAATTTTTCTATTAACTTTAAAAACCACGAAACTCACTATTAGCAATAATAAAATAGCCATAATTAATAAGTATATTTTTCTTTCGCGATTGGCATTTATTAATTGGATTTCTTGATTTTTTATTTTTAAATTTTTATTTTCTACATCATATTTTACAATTAACTCATCAAGTCTTTTCTCCGAATTCGTGGATATGATTTTTTTCTTTTCCTTAGTATAAGATTCTAAAAAAACCAAAGCCTCTTCATTTCTCTTACTATTTTTCAACGCTTTATACATCAAACTATCCACTCGAACTTCAAGTTGTTTTAATGGGTATTTTTTAAGGTAATTTAAGGTGATTTTTCCGTATTCGATGGCCTTAGTGGGATTGTTTTCATTTAAACTCCACTCCATCATATTCGAATAGCCCATTGCTAAAGCCTGTATATTGTTGTTTTTCTCTGCAATGTTAATTGCTTTTTGTTGGTAGTAAATGCGTTTTGGGTTGTTATTTAATTTTGAATAATTCTCCATAAGCGTGCCATATATTCTAGCAAGTAATACTTCATCATCACAGATAGCTATTGCCAATTCAAGGTAATTATTAGATTTTTCATATTTTTTTAACATCGAATAAGCCAAACCTAAATTGTAATAATCGACCTTTAAAGTGGTAGTGATTTTATTATTTTTTGTAAGATCCACAACATCGCCATAGAATTTTAATGCATTGGTATATTTTTCTTGCTGCATCGAAATATTTCCAATAGCCATTAACGACGCTCTTTTAAAGTCATAATTATCGGTTTCTTTTGCATATAAATACATTCGTTCAGAATAAACTAAAGCACTGTCTAAATTTCCTGTACGAATATAGGCAAATGACATTGCCCGCCAGGTTTCAGAAATTAATAATTTATCTGTAATTGGTTTAGAATTAGAAACTGATTTTCTTGCAAAATCCAATGCTTTATCAAACTGACCTTTTCTTAAATATACATGGCTGAGTTTTGCAAAATAATAAACAGATTGCTCTTTAGTGAGCGTTGTTTCAGAAGCCAATTTATTTTCAATATGTTTTTCAGCATCAATAAAATTATTTTCTGTAAAGAAACTTTCAACTTTTTGATCTTTCCATGATTGTCCAAGCACCGTAAATGAGAATAACACTAAAGAATAAAGTAAAATTTTGCGCATGTTTTTTATTTACAAAAATATAGAGATTAATTCTATTTTAAACCTCTTAATAACAAGATAATAAAGCATATTTCTTTTTTGAGAATGATAAAGTTCTTTTTTGAGAAAATAAAGTGTCAAAATAAGAAGTCAAAGTTCCTTTTTGCCAATAGCCCCTGTTTTAACTTATATAATTTTGTAAAAATTAATCTGAAAATATGAGAAAAATCAACACTTTATTTGAGCAAGAAAAGCATGTTACTATCATTATGGAATCAAAAAAATCTATATTTTATAAACTAATTCTTTTCATCTTCATCGTACAGTCAATTTTTAGCATACATGCGCAAACAGCTCCAAATATAAGTTACGCTACCCCACGAAATTATTTAATAAATAGTCCAATAACCACATTAACCCCTACTAACTCAGGGGGTAGTGTTCCCGCATTAACCTACAAAGAAGTAACCACAATTGCTGGAACCGTAACAGGTTTTTTAGATGGCACTGGAACAGCTGCCAAAATGGATGGTCCTTTGGGAATGAAAATAGCTTCTAATGGGGATGTCTATTTTGTAGATGCTGTGAATCATCGTATTCGCAAAATGACACCAGCAGGAGTTGTGACTACAATTGCTGGTAATGGTGCTTTATATTGGTTGAATAACTATTATGGCGTATGGGTAGATAACCCAAATGGTGCCAATGCAAGTTTTAACTGGCCTATTGATTTAGCTTTGGATACTTCAAACAATTGCTTGTATGTTACCGATAAAGAAAATAATCGCATTCGAAAAGTTTCATTAACTGCCCCCTATGCAGTGACCACTTTTGCTGGCTCGGGTACCAATGCATCTGCCGATGGTAATGGAACCGCTGCTGCTTTTAGTAACCCAAACGGAATTGAAATAGATCCAACTGGCTCCTATTTGTATGTTACGGATAAAGCTAGTAATAAAATTCGTCGCATTACCATTAGCACAGCACAAGTTATAACAATTGCCGGAAATGGAACTAGTGACACTATAGATAATGCCATAGGAACTTCAGCAAGTTTTAAATTGCCAACAGGTATTGCAGTAGATGCTAACTATATCTATGTTGCAGATTCATTTGGCCATAAAATTCGTAAAATTGCTAAAACAAGTCCTTATGCAGTAACTACTTTTGCTGGTTCTGGAACTAGTACAGCTATAGATGGAGTTGGAATAAATGCTACTTTTGACGAACCTCAATGTTTAACTCTCGACGGAGCAGGTAATTTATATGTATCCGAATGGGGTTTAACAAAAAACATTAGGAAAATTAGTCCTGGTGGTGTAGTAACTACCCTTGCTGGTGGTGCATCTGGGCTTCCAGTTGATGGAAATGGTACAGCAGCTGGTTTTAATTATCCTGCTAACTTAGCTATAAATCCATCTACTAGTATTGGTTATATATCTGATTGGTATGGTGATAGAATTCGAAAAATAGAACTTGGAGGCTATACCATTACCCCTGCATTACCAGCAGGTTTAAGTTTTAATAATACTACTGGTGTAATAAGTGGCACTCCTACAGCTTTAAACAGTGGCCCCGTTAATTACACAATAACCGCCTATAATTATTATGGGGAAAGCACTACTACAGTTGCAATAACTATTGGTACTTTGCCATCGCTTACAACAACGATAGTTTCTAATGTAACTTCTACAACTGGAGTTTCTGGAGGGAATGTTACGGATTCTGGAGGGGTTCCTTTAATAGAGAAGGGAATTTGTTGGAGCACGAGTACTAATCCAACAATTTCGGACAATAAAGTCATAAATAACACTACAGCAATCGGTAATTTCGCGAGTACTATTTCAGGACTAACGCCTTTAACTACCTATTATGTTAGAGCGTATGCTACCAATATTTTTGGCACTGTCTATGGAACACAAGTGAGTTTTACAACAATAATTTCAGCGCCAATAATAAGTTATACTACCTCCAACCAATTTACAGTAAACTCTTCTATTACTCCCTTGCAAGTTAATAATACAGGAGGAGAAATCACAAATTATGTTACTTCATTTGCTACCAATTATAATACCCCATACGGTTTAACAGTTGATTCTACTGGAAACTTATATATGACCGATTTAAATTATTATTATATTTTAAAATTTACACCAGCAGGTGTCGGATCAACATTTGCAGGAAATGCAAATCCAGGAGGATCAAACGGCACGGGTACAGCAGCAAGTTTTTATAGTCCTTATGGTTTAGCAATAGACGCGGCGGGAAATATATATGTAGCCGATAAGAATAATAATAAAATAAGAAAAATTACCCCAACAGGTGTAGTAACGAATTTTGCAGGGTCTGGAACAGCTGGTGCGATTGAAGGCACGGGTAACTCAGCAACTTTTAATAATCCTAAACATGTGGCGGTGGATGCAGCAGGTAATGTATATGTTGCCGATACAGGTAATAACAAAATAAGAAAAATTACTCCTACAGGAATAGTATCAACTTTTGCTGGTAATGGAACAAGTGGAGCTATTGATGGTACTGGCACCACTGCTAGTTTTAATAATCCTTCTGGTGTAGCAGTAGATCCAAATGGAAACGTTTATGTAGCCGATATGAATAATCACGAAATAAGAAAAATTACTCCTTCAGGAATGGTCTCAACTTTTGCTGGTAATGGAGCAATTGGCGCTACTGATGGGACTGGCACTGCAGCAAGTTTTAAATGGCCAAGTCATTTGACATTAGATCCTAGTGGTAACCTTTACATAGCCGATATGGGAAATCATAAAATAAGAAAAATTAATTCCTCAGGAGTAGTCTCAACTTTTGCTGGTAATGGTATTAATTCCATGGTAAATAGTTCATTAACATTATCGAGTTTTAATTCACCTCAAGGAGTGGCATTGGATGCGTCTGGGAATGTTTATGTAGCTGACTCAGGTAATGGTATCATAAGAAAAATAACACTTGGTTATTCCATTTCCCCTGCTTTACCATCGGGATTAGTGTTAAATTCAGATGGCAGTATCTCTGGTACTCCAACGGGGATTAGTCCTGCTACTAATTATGTAGTTACAGCTACTAATGCAGGTGGTAGTAGTAGTTATACCCTAACTATTGAGATAGTTAATAAAATTGAATGGACTGGAAATACAAGTACAGCATGGAATACTGCTTCTAATTGGTCTAATAATACGGTGCCAACTAGTACAGATAATGTTGTCATTAATACGAGTACTCCAAATGCACCAACACTAAACGAAGCTTACACTGTTGGTTATGGAAAAACACTAACCATTGGCAATACTGGCACTTTAAAAGTAGCTCCAAATGCTTCCTTGACAATTGCTGGTAGCGCCGATTTTGGATCTAAATCAGTTACTTTTAAATCAGATGCAACAGGAACTGGAGTTTTAGGAACAATTACAGGTTCTTTAGTAAATGCTGACAATGTAACCACTGAACGCTACATTCCTGCTAAACGAGCTTTTAGATTTCTAAGTTCATCTGTAACAACAACTACTTCTATAAAAGCAAACTGGCAAGAAGGTGTTAATAATTCATCGGTTTTATTTGCCAACAATCAAAATCCTAAACCTGGTTTTGGAACACATATTACAGGTTCCTCATCTGGAAGTAATGGTTTTGATGCCTCACAAAGTTCGAATGCCTCTTTATTTGGATTTGATAATTCATCTGGACAATGGACTACCATAACCAACACAGATACTAATATATTAAATGCTGGATCTGCTTATCGTTTAATGGTTCGTGGCGATCGTTCCGTTGACTTGAGTAACAATGCTCCTACTCCAACTCCAACAACCCTTAGAGCTACAGGAACTTTGTTCAAAGGTTCAAAAACAATTTCGGGTGCTGCTTTAAATCAAGCAGCTAATGGCTACAGTTTAATAGGAAATCCGTATCAAGCACCAGTAGATATGAAAGCAGTTTTAGATGCTTCTTCAGGACTTGCAACTCAGTTTTACTATGTTTGGGATCCAACACAAAACACAAGAGGTGCTTATGTTTCTGTGGATGTTCAAAACGGTGTAAACAGTATTTTTGCTTCTTCTGCTAACAAATATTTACAACCAGGCCAAGCTGCTTTTATTCGTAAAGACGCTACTACTAATGCAGCCTCGGTTACTTTTTTAGAAGCCAATAAATATGTAGTGGCTACCAATGAAAATGTATTCCGTCTAGAGACCTCGAATTTGTCACTTTTAAAAGTCAGCATGAATTCTAATGGTATAGCTTTAGATGGTTTTGCACTTGTTTTCGATACTAATTCGAATAATGCAATCGATGCAAATGATGCAGGTAAATTAGGAAATTTAGATGAAGATTTAGCTACTTCAAATAATGGTAGTTTAAGTAGTATTGAATCGCGTCAATTTCCAGTAAACAATGAAGAAATTCAATTGTATGCGACTAAATTCAGAACTACTAACTATACTTTGAAAACTACTTTGGAAAACTACTCAGGACCAACACCTTATTTATTGGATACCTACACACAGAATTACACGTTACTAAATGGAAACACAGAAACTATTTATCCGTTTTCTGTTGATAGTACTATTCCAAATTCAGTAGCAACAAACCGATTCAAAATTGTTTTTAGAAACAATGCTCTAAGCACGACTGATTTTGAAAAAGGATGTTATTTATACCCAAATCCTTCTACGGATAGTGCTTTTTATGTGCATTTAAACGAATTGAATTCGAGCACAAAAGTTACTCTTTTCAATACCTTGGGACAACAAATACCAATGACTGTTAATTCAAGTGAAAACAATTCTTTTTTCTGCAAAACAATATCTAAGTTACCATCGGGAGCCTACTTTGTTGAAATAGAACAAGAGGGCAAAAAAGCAACTAAAAAATGGATAGTTCAATAACTAATAGTGTCAAAATGAAAATGATATCACAAAATTTCAAGCAAAAATATATTTATACAATTGTGTTTTTATTTGGCAACTTTACGTTCCTTTTTGCTCAAGAAACACCTGGATTTACTGATAATGTATTAGACAATCCAGAAGCGCCAATTGATAATTATTTAATTCCAATGTTAGTAACAGCTTTAATTTTCGGAGCTGTGTTAATCAAAAGGAAAAGTATAACTTATCTTAAGTAATTTATTAAAACAATAAAAACCGCTAACTATGCTAGCGGTTTTTTTATAAACTAGTGCATTGATATTTTATTCTTTTAGGTATTTTAATTCTGTAAAAACGAATTAATTAACCAAATTTTACCGAAGTCATATTCAAAGAACCACCAACCAATTTGTCATTGAAAAAGGTGATTTCATCTTGCTTTTCTTGCAATGCAATACTATAAATTAAGGGATAATAGTGATCTGGAGTTGGAATTGCCAATTTAGCTGCCGAACCTAATTTCTCATAATTAATTAAAGATTGAAAGTCGCTATTGGCAATTTTATCTTTAAAAATAGAATTCATTTCAATAGCCCAATCAAAACCAAATTCGGGTTCTTGCATTTTGTCCCAAGCAATCATTCTCAAATTATGAACCATATTACCACTGCCAATTATCAAAACCCCTTTATTTCTAAATGTTTTTAATTGTTTCGCTAAATCAAAATGGTATTGTGCTGGTTTATTATAATCAATGCTTAATTGCAAAACTGGAATATCGGCATTAGGATACATGTGACTAACAACTGTCCAAGTACCATGGTCTAAACCCCAATCATGATCAAGACCAACATGAGTTGACGTTATTAATTTTGAAGTTGCTTCAGCTAACTCAGGACTACCTTTTGCAGGATATTCAACATCAAAAAGCGCTTGAGGAAAACCACCAAAATCATGAATTGTCTTTGGATTTTCCATTGCAGTAATTTGCGTTCCATTCGTCAGCCAATGTGCTGAAATTACTAATACCGCTTTAGGTTTTGGAATTTCTTGACCGAATTTTGCCCAAGTTCGCGAAAATTCATTGTCCTCGATTCCATTCATCGGGGAACCGTGACCTATAAATAAAACGGGGTGTTTGTACCCTTCTTCTTTTAAATCTTGAGTCCAATTGTAAAATGGATTTAGTGATGCCATGGTTGCTCCTGCTAGTATTGTTATTAAAAAACCAATGTTTTTATACAACATTTGTATATACAAATATAGTGACGAAATTACGAGAGATAATACTATTTAGACAAATTTAACGTCCCAAATTATTATATTAAGTAAATCCCGTCTTCTTTTATTTCGATAAGTTTTTCACGATAAAGGGCACCAATGGCTTTTTTGAAAGTCTTCTTGCTCATTTTTAGCACCGTTTTTATATCCTCAGGATGAGAATTATCGGTAAGTCTTAGAAAACCACGACTGGCTTTCAATTCTTCCATAATCAACTGCGAGTTGGGCTCGATGCTTTGGTAACCTTGAATTTGTAAGGCCACATCAATTTTATTATCAGGACGAATGGTCTTTATATAACCACGCAATCTGTCACCAGTTCGTATAGCATCATCAAAAACTTCATCTTTGTAAATTAAACCTTTGTGCTGTTCGTTGATGATAACATTGATACCAATTTCAGTAATATGGGACACAATTAAATCAACTTCTTCGCCTTTTTCAACCGTAAGATTGTCGTTGTTCAAAAACTGATTGGTTTTACTTGAAGCCACCAAACGATTGGTTTTTTCATCCATATACAGATAAACCAAATAGCGCTTGCCTTTTTCCATCGGGCGGGCTTGCTCTTTGAACGGAACCAGAATGTCTTTTTCCATTCCCCAATCCATAAAAGCACCTATTTGATTGACATAATTCACACGCAAAAGTGCAAATTCATTCAGTAAAATATAGGGCTCTAAGGTTGTTGAAACAGGGCGTTCCTCATGATCTAAATATACAAATACAATCAACTCTTCGCCAATATCAAATGTATTGGGAACATATTTATTGGGCAGT
>CALPQA020000052.1 GCA_943325595.2 Auritidibacter sp. Marseille-P8566 | reverse complement strand
TATTCGTGTACGTTTCATTATAACCCAATCTGTTTCTCCAAACTAAAGTGTCTGGTAAAGCACCTGGATAGATGTTTTTATAATTTTCTTCTTCTGGTGGGAAAACGCGTTTCAACCAATCTAAGTACTCCATGTACATTAAATTTGTTACCTCCGTTTCATCCATATAGAATGACGCAACGTGTTGTTGATTTGGAGTATTATTCCAATCGTGCATTACATCATCTTGAACTTTTCCCATTGTAAATGTTCCGCCTTCAACCATAACAAGTCCTGGAGCAGTTGCCTGTTTCTTGAACTTACTGTTGTATTGAAAACCACCTTTTTTATCGTTGATTTTCCAACCTGTAGCTGTAGATCCGGCTTTTGAACTTGATTTTTTACTACAACTAGAAACCCCAAATAGGATAACTATTGCTAGTAAAACATTAACCGAAAGAATTTTGTTTGTTTTCATACTTTTAATGGATAATAAATATGCGGCGAATATAATAATTAACTATTAAACCACAACACATTTTTTAAAATTTAATGATAATTGCTCTAAATATTTTATCGCAACAACATCTGAACGCAAAAATAAGACAAATATTATATATATTGCACTAAAAAATATTTTTTAAACACGCACTATTATATACAATATTGCGTTATTACATTGAAATGAAAGAAAAACTACATTTGCTAATTGTATTATTCGCCTTTGCTTCTTTTGGACAACAAAAGGGCGAAGCGACTCTTCAATGGATTCCGAAATCTGAAATTACTTTTGGATCTAATAAACTATATATACCACAATTTCAATCAGAAAACTTCAGTTTTGATAGCTATTCAAGAACAATTGCCTTTAATTTAAATCTTTCACAAGATACTTTTATTGAGGAAAACTCATTAAAAATTACCGATGTAGTCTTTGAAAGAATTACACCCGAACAAATTGGAGATTTGGACACTTCAAAAATACCAAGTACAATTATTGCAACAATAAGAAACAGTACCGCACGCGACAAAAATTTTGCTTTTTTAAGCGTCTCCCCAATTATAAAAGATGGAAATGAGTTCAAAAAAATACTGTCTTTTTCCTATTATTTTTCAAAAAGCGATACTTCAAGAAATACCAGAGAAATAAATACTGTTACCCAAATTACCAACTCCGTTCTAGCATCTGGAGATTGGAATCGGTTTTATGTTATAAAATCGGGGGTTTATAAATTGTCTAAAAGTTTTTTGAAGCAAATTGGTGTTAATGTTTCTGGCGATCCAAGAAACATAAAGGTTTTTGGTAATGGCGGTCGCATGCTCCCTTTATTAAATAGTACTTTTTATCCTTCTGATTTGGCCGAAAATGCAATTCAATTTATTGGCGAAAGTGATGGGATTTTTGACGAACAAGATTACATCCTCTTCTATGCTGAAGGAATTGATAATTGGAACGATGAAAGTAAAACGAATAGTAATTTGTTTGCATCAAAGTCCTATTATTATGTTACTGCTTCAGGGAATTCAGGAAAAAGAATTACGGATATGCAACAACCTTCAGGGGCACCAACGGTATCAATTAATTCTTTTGACGATTATCAGTTTCACGAAGTGGACAAAGTAAATGTGGTACGCGCTGGAAGACAATGGTTTGGCGAAGCGTTTAATATTGATAACGAGCAAGAATTTACCTTTGAAACTCCGAATGCCGTTCCCTCCTCTTTTGCAAAATTAAATATTAATGTAGGTTCCGATGCGTATAATGCTACTTCATTTAAAGTAGAATCCAACTCACAATTAGTAGGAACCATTAACTTGCAACCACTTTCTGCAGGTTCTGGAACGGAGCTAAGCACCGCTTCATTGCCTTACAATACAACTATACCTGCAGCAAATACGATAAAAATAAAACTTACGTATAATAATAACGGAGTTCCTTCATCAAAAGGATACCTAGACAACATTCTACTTTCTACCAAAAGAAACCTAACGGGTTATGGAAAGCAATTCCGATTTCAATACAATGATGCAAGTACTGTAATTGGAATCGCCGATTACCAATTCAATACTGCATCAGGAATAAAACAAATTTGGGACATTACCGACATTTATAATGCTACCAAAATAGAAAATGCAAGTCAGCCGAACTTTTCATTCAAAGCCAATTTAGGCGAAGTTAGAAACTATATTGCCATTGATGAAACCGATTTTTACACACCACTAAAAGATTCTCAGACTAGGGTCACAAACCAAGACTTGAAAGGCACCATTTTCAAAAATCAAGTGAATGTTTTTCAAGATGTCGATTATTTGATTGTAACTCCCGCTTTTTTGAAAACACAAGCCGAAAAATTAGCCGTTTTTCACCGAAGTTTTTCTCAATTAAATGTAAAAGTCGTAACGCTAGAATCCATATATGAAGAATTTTCTTCAGGAAAACAAGATATTGCGGCCATTAGAAATTTTGTGAAATACATTTATGAAAATGCGTCAACCGCAGACAAAAGAATAAAATACCTTAACCTTTTTGGTGATGCTTCTTTCGATTATAAAGACAGAATTCCAAATAATTCTAATATTGTTCCCATTTATCACGCCCTAAATAGTTCCACTGCGGGTGAATCTTCCTATGCTTCTGATGATTTTTTTGGTTACATGGATCCAACCGAGGGAAATGTGACCAACTATTTTGGCGGAATTGACATTGCAGTAGGACGAATGTTAGTGAGCACAACTTCGCAAGCCGAAGAAATGGTTACTAAGGTTTTAGAATACAATGCCGTAAAATCATATGGTAATTGGAGAAATAATTGTGTTTTCATTTCTGATGATTCTGACAAACCTTCTGATGTATCGCTTCAAAGCAGACAAAATCAATTGGCTGACAGGCTTGTATTGGAAAAACCGTTTATCAATGTCAAAAAAATTCTTCTGGATTCTTATGTACAAGAAACTTCCTCTGGAGGAAATAGGTATCCAAAAGCGAGAGAAGATATTTTTAACGCCTTCGAGAAAGGAGCTTTGGTCTTCAATTATCTTGGTCACGGTGGCGAAGATGGTTTAACAGGAGAGCGAATTTGGGAAAAATCAGACGGTCAAAATTTGAGCAATCAATATAAGTATCCTTTATTTATAACAATCACCTGCGATTTTTCGAGATTTGACAATCCGTACCGACCTACCGCAGGAGAATATACTTATTGGAACCCAAAAGGTGGTGCCATTTCTATGATTACCACCATTCGTTCAATCGGGCAAGGATCGGCAGAATATTTTAATGATAAATTAGCGCAATACTTGTTTTCTTATGGTTCAAACCAATATACTTCAATTGCCGAATCCTTGCGATTGGCAAAAAATAGCAATCCAAGTTCGTCATCAAATGTAGTTTTTTATCTTGGTGACCCTGCATTAATGCTCGCCATTCCAAAACCAAAAATTCGTTTAACGAAAGTAAATGACATTCCAGTATCAGGAGCCATTCCAGATTTTCAATCCTTGGCATATGTGAAACTATCTGGAGAAATTACCGATGAAAACAATACACTTTTGCCAACCTACAATGGTGATTTGGCTGTAAATATTTTCGATAAAAATATAGTAAAAACGACCTTCAATAATGACGGCAATAGTCCCCCGATTAATTTTAACACTTTAGGAGAAACTATTTTTAGAGGAAATGCATCGATTAGCAATGGTCAATTTGAGTTTGGATTTGTGGTGCCAAGAGATATTAAAATTCCTGTTGGTAATGGTAGAATCAGTTTTTACTCTAAGAAAAGTCAAGCTTTTATTGACAATACAGGTATAGACACCACTATCAAAATTGGAGGAATTAATACTTTGGCTGCAGCCGATACTACGGCGCCCACAGTAAAATTATACATGAACGATCAAACATTTGTAAATGGTGGAATTACAAATGCTTCGCCTTTCTTTTTGGCATTTTTAGAAGACGAAAACGGAATCAATACAGCAAGTGGAATTGGCCATGATATTGTAGGTATTTTAGATGGCAATGAAAATTTGCCTTACATATTGAATGACTATTATGAAACGGTTCCGAACAATTACAAAATGGGGAAATTACAGTTCCCATTCAGAAATTTAGCTTCAGGATTGCACACCATTACTTTCAAAGCGTGGGATGTTTATAACAATCCGATTACAGCAGAAATTCAATTTGTGGTTGTTGGAGACGAAACAGTTACCCTCACAAACGTGCTGAATTATCCGAATCCATTTGTAAATTACACCCAATTTTGGTTCACACACAACCATCCCTTCGAACCTTTAGAAGTGCAAGTTCAGGTAATGACAATTACTGGTAAAATAGTATGGACAAAAAATCAAATGGTAACAACTGACGGGTTTCTATCAAGAGAAATTACATGGGATGGAAGAGATGATTTTGGAGATAAAATAGGAAAAGGGGTTTACGTATATAAATTGACTGTAAAATCCACTTTGACGAATAAAAAAACTGAAAAGTTTGAAAAACTTGTTATCCTTTAATAATGTATTATATTTGTTCAATAAAAATTAAAACTAGAATGAAAAGAATAGCCATTTTAATGCTTTGTTTAGGCGCAATGCAAGTATCAAAAGCACAAGAAAGAGTAATAACTACAGGTGTTCCTTTCCTTTTAGTTGCTGCAGATGCTAGAGCCGCAGGTATGGCAGATCAAGGGGTTGCTACTTCTGCAGATGCTTTTTCGCAACAATGGAATCCAGCAAAATATGCCTTTTCAATAGAAAAACAAGGGTTTTCAATGGGATATACTCCTTATTTGACTGCCTTGGTAAATGACATTTCCCTAGGACAAGTTACCTATTTCAATAGAATTAATGAAAGAAGTGCCTTTGCAGGAAGTATTCGTTATTTCAGTTTAGGAGAAATTGAATTAAGACAAAATATTGATGATGTTGCCAATGTTGTTAAACCAAATGAGTTTTCATTAGACGGTTCCTATTCCTTAAAATTGAGCGATAAATTTTCGATGGCTATTGCGGGAAGATTCATCAGTTCCAATTTAAAAATTCAAGATGCAACTAATGACACTCGTGCAGCAAAATCATTTTCATTTGACGTTGCTGGGTTTTTTCAATCCGAACAAACCGCTTTCACAGATTTTGATGGTCGCTACCGTTTGGGTTTCAACATGCAAAATTTAGGGCCAAAAATTAGTTACGACTCAAGTGTTTCTAATGAAATAAACGCTAACTTTTTGCCTGCTCAAATGAAATTAGGAGGTGGATTTGATTTTATTTTTGATGAATATAATAAAATTGGCTTAAGTCTTGAATTCAATAAATTATTAGTGCCTACACCACAAGATCCAAAAGATTTAGATGGAAACGGTACTATTTCAAATTCTGAAATCGCCACAAATAATGCTGAATACCAAAAAATAGGTTGGGTTTCAGGAATATTCAAATCTTTCGGAGATGCGCCAGGCGGATTCAGTGAGGAGTTAAAAGAAATTACGTATTCTGCAGGGGCCGAATATTTGTACCAAGATTCCTTTGCCATGCGTTTAGGATATTTTCATGAAAGTCCAATGAAAGGCGCAAGAAAATATTTTACTTTAGGAGCTGGCTTCAAATACAATGTTGTAAAAGTTGATGTTTCATACTTATTCTCGGCTTCAAAAGTTCAAAACCCGCTAGAAAATACGCTTCGATTCTCACTTACGTTTAATTTTGGTGAAAAGTACGACGAACTTTAATTGAATAAATTATAAATAAAAAATCCAAATTTCATAACTTTTGAAATTTGGATTTTTTTTCCCTAAATACCTATGAAAGAAATTAGTATTATTAGCAAGTTTATCGTTTTTGATTCTCAATCAGAATTGCCTTCGGATGTTCAAACGTTGATGTATGATGCCATTGAAATTAGAAAAAAAGCCTACGCTCCTTATTCAAAATTCCGAGTTGGAGTGGCACTGCTTTTAGACAACGGGAAAATAGTTTTGGGTTCCAATCAAGAAAATGCTGCCTATCCTTCTGGACTTTGTGCCGAACGAGTAGCCATCTTTTCGGCGGGAACACTTTATCCAGATGCTAAGATGCTAAAAATGGCCATTTCAGCAACATCGGATACCAATCCAACCTTGACGCCAATTCCACCATGTGGTGCTTGTCGCCAATCGATTTCGGAATATGAAATTAGGCAAGAAATTCCAATCGAACTTTATTTTATGGGAGAATCGGGAAGTGTTTATAAATCCGACTCCTTAAAAAACTTATTGCCGCTACTTTTTGACAAAAAAGTATTGTAAAGGCAAAATTGCCTCTTAATTCCGAAATTGGAACGCAATTTATGAGAATAATACAATGCAGATTAAATAGATAAAAGCATAATTTTTAATAATTACATAAAAAAAAACTTGTAATTACATTAAAAAAATATTTTTTAGTTGCAAATACCTGCAGACGCATAAAATACAAATAAAATTACCATTAAATTTTACTTGTTAGTTGGAATGTATTATTTTTGCATTTCGCAAATTTGTGTTAGAAAACTATTTTGCGAACAGTCAACAATAAACAGACACAAAAATAATCTACTCAAATGAAAGAAGTTACAAAGGAAGTTTATTTAAAGTGGTATGAAGACATGCTACTTTGGAGAAAATTTGAAGACAAATTAGCTGCTCTTTACATCCAACAAAAAGTTAGGGGTTTTTTACATTTATACAATGGACAAGAAGCTGTTTTAGCAGGTGCATTGCATGCGATGGATTTATCAAAAGACAAAATGATCACTGCCTATAGAAATCACGTTCAGCCAATTGGTATGGGCGTAGATCCTAGAAAAATTATGGCAGAGTTGTTAGGAAAAGCTACTGGAACTTCTAAGGGAATGGGTGGATCTATGCACATTTTCTCAAAAGAACATCGCTTTTATGGTGGTCACGGAATTGTTGGTGCTCAAATTCCTGTTGGTGCTGGTCTTGCATTTGCTGATAAATATTTTGAAACTGGCGGAGTAACAATGACCTATTTTGGTGATGGTGCTGCACGTCAAGGTTCGCTACACGAAGCTTTTAACATGGCAATGTTATGGAAATTACCAGTAGTATTTATTGTAGAAAACAATGGATATGCAATGGGAACTTCTGTAGAAAGAACTGCCAATCACACTGATATTTGGAAATTAGGTCTGGGTTATGAAATGCCTTGCGGACCTGTTGACGGAATGAATCCTGTGAAAGTTGCTGAAGCAATGCATGAAGCAATCGAAAGAGCCCGTCGTGGTGATGGACCAACATTTTTAGAAATGAAAACGTATCGTTACAGAGGACACTCAATGTCGGATGCACAATTGTACCGTACAAAAGAAGAAGTGGACGAATACAGAAAAATAGATCCTATTACACAAGTTCTTGATGTAATTATGGATCAAAAATACGCTACAACAGAAGAAATTGAAGCCATTGATGAAAAAGTAAAAGACTTAGTTGAAGAATGCGTTGCATTTGCAGAAGCATCTCCTTTTCCAGAAGTGCAACAATTATACGATGTGGTTTACGAACAAGAAAACTACCCATTTATACCTCATAAACTTTAATCGATATGGCAACAGTAATAACAATGCCGCGTTTGAGCGATACTATGACGGAAGGAACAGTAGCTTCTTGGCTTAAAAAAGTAGGCGATAAAATTTCTGAAGGAGATATTCTTGCAGAAATAGAAACTGACAAAGCAACCATGGAATTTGAATCTTTCAATTCAGGTACGCTTTTATACATCGGAATTAAAGAAGGAGAATCAGCACCAGTAGATAGTCTTTTGGCAATTATTGGAAAAGAAGGAGAAGACATTTCTTCTTTGTTAAGCCCACCAGCCACCGAAGGGAAAGTTGTAGAAGACACAAATCATTCTGTTTTAGAACCAACAACCAACAACCAACAACCAACAACCACTCTACCAAAAGGAGTTGTAGTAGTTACCATGCCACGATTAAGCGATACAATGACCGATGGAACTGTGGCAACATGGTTGAAAAAAGTGGGTGATAAAGTTGCTGAAGGAGATATTCTTGCAGAAATTGAAACAGACAAAGCCACAATGGAATTTGAATCTTTCAATGCAGGTACACTATTATATATTGGAATTCCAGAAGGCGGAACTGCCCCGTGCGATTCTTTATTAGCTATCATTGGACCTGAAGGAACCGACATTACTGGAATTGCTGAGAACTTTAAATCGGGTACAAACCCTGTTGCAGTTGAAACAGCAAAAGAAACAGTAGCTGAAACACCAACAAACAACGAACAACCAGCAGCAACTGCTTCAAACGAAAGAGTTTTTGTTTCTCCTTTAGCTAAAAAAATTGCTGAAGAGAAAGGAATCAATCTATCACAAGTAAGTGGTTCTGGTGAAAATGGTCGTATCATAAAAAGTGATGTTGAGAATTTTGTACCAAGTGCAAGTACTCAAAGTGCGCAACCAAGTACAACTGTTCAACCACAAGTTGAAGTTGCAGCCGCGAAACCATTTGCAGCAGCAGGAGAAAAACTTACAGAAGAAATTAAGAATTCTCAAATGCGCAAGATTATTGCGAAGCGATTAGCAGAATCATTGTTTACAGCGCCACATTACAACCTTGTAATTGAGGTAACAATGGACGAAGCGATGAAATCGAGAGCGATTATTAATAGCGTTCCTGATACAAAAGTATCCTTTAACGATATGGTGATAAAAGCAAGTGCCTTGGCATTGAAAAAGCATCCTAAAATTAATTCACAATGGAGAGAAGATTCAATTCTTATCAACTATCACGTGAATATTGGTGTTGCTGTTGCCGTTGAAGATGGATTAGTAGTTCCTGTATTGCCTTTTACAGACGCTATGAGTTTGTCTCAAATTGGCGGAAACGTTAGAGATCTTGCAGGAAGAGCAAAAAGTAAAAAATTATTACCTTCTGAAATGGAAGGAAGT
>CALPQA020000051.1 GCA_943325595.2 Auritidibacter sp. Marseille-P8566 | reverse complement strand
TCAAGACTTCCAGCTGCGTTATTCGTAGTTGATATTAAAGCAGAACACATCGCGATTAAAGAAGCTCAAAAATTAAACATTCCAGTTTTCGCAATGGTTGATACCAATTCTGACCCAAGAGAGGTTGAATTCGTAATTCCATCTAACGATGACGCTTCTAAATCAATCGATAAAATTCTTACTTTAGTAACTGCTGCTATTATTGACGGTCTTGCTAACAGAACTTCTGATAAAGAAGATGCTGAAACTCCTGCTGCTGAAGTAGCTGAAGTAGAAGCACCTGTTGCAGATGTTGAAGTAGTTGCTCCTGCTGTTGAAGTAGAAGTAGCAACTCCTGCTGCTGAAACAGAAGCTCCTGCAACTGAAGAATAAAAAATATATTTAAAGATTGAAAGATTTAAAGATTACTTAAAGTGTTGATTTAAAATTAGCATTATTTTTATTCTCTAAATTTTTCAGTCTTTTAATCTTTAAATCAAAAAATTATGGCAACAATTACTGCTGCAGACGTAAATAAATTAAGAACAATCACAGGTGCAGGAATGATGGACTGCAAAAAAGCATTAGTAGAATCTGATGGCGATTTTGATTTAGCAATCGAAAACCTTCGTAAAAAAGGTCAAAAAGTTGCTGCTAACAGATCAGACAGAGAATCTACTGAAGGTGCTGCAATTGCTGTTGTAAATGCTGACAAAACTGTAGGTGTTGTTATCACATTAAACTGTGAAACTGACTTCGTTGGAATGAACGAAAGCTTTGTGAAAATGGCTACAGAAATGGCTAATTTAGCTTTGAATTACAAAACTAAAGAAGAATTTTTAGCTGCTGATTTCAACGGAATTACTGTTGCAGATAAATTAATCGAGCAAACAGGAGTTATCGGTGAAAAATTAGAAGGTGCTTTCATCGGATCATACATTCACTCTGGTAACAAAATCGCTACTTTAACTGCACTATCTGCAAATATTGAAGGCGCTGACGAAGTAGCTAGAAACGTATCTATGCAAGCTGCAGCTATGGCTCCAATTGCTTTGAACGAAGAAGGAGTTGATGCCGACACTATTGCTAAAGAAATCGAAATTGCTAAAGACGTTTTACGTCAAGAAGGAAAACCAGAAGCAATGTTAGAAAATATTGCAAAAGGTAAATTAGCACGTTTCTTTAAAGACAATACTTTAGTAAACCAAGACTATATTAAAGACAACAAAATGAGCGTTGCAGCTTATGTTCAATCTTTAGATAAAAATCTTGTAGTTACTGGTTTCAAAAGAGCTGCATTAGGTTAATCTTAATCGAAATTAGAAATTAATTAATTCTAATTTCTGATAAAACTATAAAATCCCATTTGGAAAATTTCTAAATGGGATTTTTTATTGTATTATAATTGTTGAGCTAAACTTGAATCCCTAACAATAAGATTGGTTTCAATTTCAACAGTTCTTGGTTGATAAACTTTCCCTTCTCTATTGCAAATCATTTCTTCATGTAATAAAGAAAAAGACTTGGATCCAATTTCGTAACCACTCTGATCAATAGTGCTTAATTTTGGGGTTAAAACTTGCCCCATAAACCAATTACTGAATCCTATAATTTTGATTTGCTCCGGAATTTTAACTTTTATTTCATTCAAATAGGCTATAGAACCAACTGCCACCATATCGGTAACTGCAAATATTCCATCAACATCAGGATGTTCTTCGATAATTTGCTTTGTAAAACTAAATCCTTCCTCAAAGCCAGCTCCTATACACGTGTAGACCAATTTTGAATCAAAAGGAATTCCATTTTTTTCTAAAGTTTTCTTGTAGCCTAAAAACCGATCAATGGCATTTTGGGGATTGTTTGGACCCCGAATATGAGCAATTTTTTTACATCCATTATCTATCAAGTGTTGAACTGCAAAAGAAGCCGCCTTTTGATCATTAATAATTACTTTTGAACTTGGAATTAATTTAGATATTTTATCGAATTGTACAAAAGGAATGCCTTTTCTAAGTATTTCTTTTAAGTGATCATCATCATTAGAATCATTCGATAGTGACATTAAAATTCCATCTACCCTTTTATTAAACAACAATTCTACTTGTTTTTTTTCTAATTCTAGGGATTCATTTGACTGAAGAATAATTACTAAATAACCATTTTTTTCAGCTTCTTCAATTATTCCTTTAATAACATTTGAAAAAAAGTGATGAACAATCTCAGGAATAATTAATCCAATTGTTTTTGACTCTTTTGTTCGCAGATTAACCGCAAAACTATTGGGAGTAAAATGCAATTCTTCGGCTAAATCAACAACTGCTTTTTTAGTTTTTGCACTAACATCAGAATAGTTTTTTAATGCCTTAGAGACAGTAGTAATCGAAATTCCTAACTTTTCAGCAATTTCTTTAAGTGTAGTACTTTTCATAAATTATAAAAGGCTGTTAAATTATTAAACTCGAAAAACAATTGTAAATTAATTCCGAATGTACTACTTTTTTATTAAAAAATAACAGATTTGACATTATTAAAAACATTAATTCTTGATATCACAAAAAACCTAATTTAAATTAAATTCTTTAGCGAGCTTTGCAATTTGCACTTTAAAAGTCCCTTTTTCAGCAGTCCATTTCAAACTATTATTTACAAATTGTAAGTCTTTTTGATTCAATACAAATGTCACCGTTTTTGATTCGTTTGGTTTCAATTCGATTTTTTGAAATCTTTTTAAAGCTTTTACTTCTGGAGTAATACTAGCATATTCATCGGATAAGTACAATAAAACGGCTTCTTTTCCTATAACATTTCCAGTGTTTTTAACAGTAACGGAAACCGATATCGAATCTGCAGTTTTAAGTGTAGTCTTATCAAAAGTTAAATTGGAATATTCAAAAGAAGTATACGACAAGCCACTACCAAATTCAAATTGAGGCGAATAACTTTTTTCATATTTGGCATCGTTATTTTGCTCATTATCTCCCAAACTTTCTGTATATTTTCGATTGTATTTTTCTAAGGAATTAGTATATCTTGGATAATTATATGGAAGTTTCCCACTTGGATTTACATCTCCAAAAAGAATATCAATAAGCGCTCTTGCGCCTTCATTTCCGGGTAAGTAACTTTGAATAACAGCGTCCATTTTATCCTCGAATGTGCTAATTATTCTAGGACGCCCTTCGTTTAAAACTAAAACAATAGGTATATTTAGTTTTGATAACGCCAAAGCTAATTTAATCTGGGATTCCCCAATAGATAAATTACTGATGTCGCCAGGAGTCTCCGTGTAGTTTTTTTCGCCAAGGCATAAAATTATTTTTGAAGCTCCTTTTGCTGCTTCTACTGCTCTTTCTATGGCTAAATCATCTTCTTTGTCAAAAAATGCACCTTCAGAATAGTGAACATTTTCTTTGCCAATTTTATTTTCTAATGCTTCCAAAATAGTAAATTTATCGGCTGCATACGTATCTGAATTTTCGCCTTGCCAATTGTATGACCATCCACCATTTAAGTATTTCATGCTATTGGCCGTAGGACCTGTAACAAATATGGTTTCATTTTTTGTTAATGGCAAAACTGCTCCTTTATTTTTCAGTAATGTAATGGATTCTGCTGCGGATTGATACGCGAAATCGATAAATTCCGATGAACCAAATTTTGGATAATCGCTTAAATTTGCAATTGTATTTTCGAATAAATTCAATTCAAATTTTAATTTTAAAATCCTAGAAACGGCATCATCAATTCGGGACATTGGGATTTCTTTTTTGTTGACCAAATCCAATAAGTAGGTATAAAAAGAATAATCTTCTGGAACCATGCTCATGTCAATTCCTGCCATAACTGCAATTTTCACTGCATCTCTTTCGGTTTCTGCAACTTTATGACGCGTATGAAGGTAGATAATGTCTTTCCAATCGGTTACAACAACTCCTTGAAATCCTAATTCTTTTTTTAATACATCTGTAATCAAATAGTGGCTTGCATGAACTGGAGTTCCATTAATTTCGCCAGAACTAATCATAATACTTTTGGAACCTGACTTTACAGCCGCTTCATAAATAGGCAAATCAAACTGTCGTAAAACACGCTCTGGAATGATACTTGGCGTTCTGTCTTTTCCTGTGGTTGTGCTTCCATATCCCAAAAAGTGTTTCATACAAGAAGCCACATGGTATTTTGAACCCACATTATTTCCCTCAAAACCTTGAACCATTGCAACCCCCATTTGAGAGGACAAATAGGTGTCTTCTCCGAAAGATTCCCACATTCTCGACCAGGAAGGATTTCTAGGTAAATCTAAATCTGGCGAAAAAACCCATGGAATTGATGAAGCACGAGTTTCATACGCTGAAATTTCGGCACCTTTCTTCACTAATTCGGTATTGAAAGTTGCGGCCATGCCAATTTGTTGAGGAAATAAAGTAGCCCCTGCTGTATAACTTGCCCCGTGAATCGCGTCTATTCCGTATAACACAGGAATTTTTAGACGGGTATTATTTACTTCGTTTGAAATGATTGTTTGTACTTCTTGCCACTTTTTAATCGTTGGGGCACCTGGATTTGGAACATTTAACAATGAACCAATATGATATTTTGAAATAGCTTCATTTAATTTAACCTTGTCTAAAAGACCTGAATTTCCATTTTCTTCAAAATTGGTTATCGTCATTTGTGTCATCTGACCAATTTTTTCTTCAAGTGACATTTTTGAAAGTAAGGTGGTCACTTTTATATCGACATCTGTTTTTGAAGACGGCTTTTTTTGCCCCCAAAAATTGAAGGTACAGATCAAACAAATAATAATTAACGAAGCACTTTTTTTCATAATAAATTCATTTTAAATATTAAAAAAAACAAGTAGTAAAAAGATTTCACTACTTGTTGTATTTAGGATATTACTCTGCGCCATCAGTAAGCGCTCGAGAAACTGCAATATTCCCTACTTTTTCTCCCAAAATAAGGCCTTGCTCACAATCACTTCTATAGTGAATTGCTCCATAAAGTCTTGAATTTGAAGCTTCTTTTGCCATTTCATTAAAATCTTGTGATTTGGCAGGAAGGATATGACCTAAAACTGTTGCTGCTGCTCCACTAAAAGTAGAATGTCCAGAAACATAGGCAGGAAAATTAGGGATTCCTGTAAGTGTTTTTATTGAAGGATCCATTTGACATGGTCGCGGATTGAAATAAAAATATTTGGCATCCCAACAACTGATAGCAGCATCCATCAAGGAAAGATTTAGAAGTGCTAAATTTCTAGCCCACCGAACTTCACTATAATTTTGATTGGCAAATTCAGCAACTGCAATGGCATTCCAATGTCCGGGTGGAGTATAGGTTCCAACGCCATCTGCCCAAAAAGTCACAATTTGCATGTTTCTTCTCGAAGCGCTTTTACTGTATTTTTTAACTTCATTTAATTCGGTTCTAAATTGAGCCGATCCAGTTGATGGTGGCGGAACGGGTCTGTTTGCAACAACCATAGCCGGAGTCATCAAAAGTGATTTTACATTTCCAAATTTCGGTAACATTGGTGGTCGTGAAGGCATGTCTAGTGACTTCCAAGGAATTTCACCTGTAGCCTGTGTTTGGGTTTCTAATTGTGTCCAATAGGCTTGGTCGCCAATGGCCAATCCAGCACCATCACTAGCTGCTTTGGTAATAAATTTCGCTGCAATTTTTCTTCCAAGAATGATTCCTGCTTCTACATCACTTCGAACATTGGCACCGCTAATAATTCGGTATAATTTTTCTTCATCTGCTTTTTGATTGATATAGGCAATTTCAGTTGGGAATAATAATTTCAATAGTTCAACCGTCACTCCCGACAAAACTCCATCTTCAGAAGGATAAGAAGGCAACGTACTTTTTGGAATTAACACTTTAATACTTTGATCAACAGTGAATGGAGCCGCTCTATTATAAAGGTTTTTATAATACCAAGTCGCAACTAAAGCATCATATTGCGCTGCACTTACATAAGCGTAAGCTCTTGCTGCGAATGGTGGATTTGAAAACGGAAATTGTGGATTGGCAAATGGGTTGGCACTAGATGGACTTGGATAAGACCCATCTGCATTTTGATAAGGAGGACGGTTGTGTTTTGCCACTAAAGTCCGCATAATTTCATTCCATCGTAATACGCCACCAACACTCCAATAACTAATAATTCGTTCTTGATCTTCTGTAATATTGGCTTGGTAACTTTTGATTTCATTGATTTCCCTCAAAAAAGCAGCATTTGTAGTTGCTACTGGAGCATCTAGAGAAAATTCATTTGGGGCGCTTAACAAAATTGGTCTCCAGTTTCCCGCAGTAGCATCTGGATTTGTAGGATTCAATTGTGAATAGTGCTCCGTGCTTTCAACAATGTCAGAATTACAAGAAAATAGCACCGTTATTATTAAGGCTAAACTTGCGATTAATTTGTATTTATTATTTAGAAGTATCATCTTTTTTTGTTTTTTTTAAATTCATTAAATAGAAAAATCCCCCATAAATTGTGTTAGATTGTCCAACATTTCTTCCGTCAATTACAGAATTATAGCCACCAACTAATGAAAGTCCAGGCACTTTGTCGAAAGTATATTTTGAATTAATTCCCCATTTTGAAGCATTCATAGTATTACTTGGAAAAGGCATATTGTTTAACGTAATATCAAATCCTCCAGCCTGAGTCACCCAATTATCATAAATAGCTTCCAAAATCAATCGGTTCGTTCGATATCCAAATCGGACATTTGTAGAAATGGCATCAGGCATATCAACTTCATTGGTATAATGCATTTCGTTTGTTAAATAGGAATTTCTATCAATTTTGATATTGGAACGCTTTACGTAAGCCATTGAAGCCGTTGCAAATAATTTTCCAAATTGATAATCACTCATTAATCGAATTGTCCCCGTTTTACTTTGTAAACCAATGCTCAATGGTAAATAATCGGCTACATAATTTGAAGTTGGTAAAGAATACCCTCCAAAAACGTAGAAAGAAAGCAAATTTTGCTTAATCTCTTTTTCGAAAATCAAATATTTCAGCGTTAATGACAAATCTTGAATTCCTTTTTGTCCAATCATTGTTCCCGACGACGCATTTGTAATTACGTAAGGTATATTAAAGATTACATTTAACTTACTAGAAATTCCATAGTTTCCCATAAGGGCATATCTTTGGGTGGAAACTGTACCAAAATTTTGATTTTCGCGTTTAAATCCGCCTTCCCAGTATTTATTCCAACTGCTATATTCATAAACAGCTCCTGTGCAAAAATTGTTTTTTTCCATCATGATACCGTCAA
Organism: Auritidibacter sp. Marseille-P8566; assembly: GCA_943325595.2. The sequence goes on along the minus strand of CALPQA020000051.1, from coordinate 1,710 downwards.
TTTCGGTTTGTGCATGAATTTGGAATGTTGCCAAAATGAGGCCTACTACTATTATTTTTTTCATATAATTTTTATAAAGTGAATTCAAAAGCACTACTTAATTAATCCTTTTTGGAAAAATAAATAGTGTTCTAATAAATAGAATTACCAATCAAAATTCGAAGTGAATTTGATTAGGAAATTGAACTGAATTCTCTTTTTGGAGGAGAAAATAATTTCGTTAAATAACCCGATTGTAGCTTTTCTTTCGGATGAAAATCATCTCTTTCATCGGAATAAATGCTATTATTTATGCCTCCTAAATGGATGTCATGATGTGGTAAATAATCTTTAACAAATGATTTTACTAGTTTTTCCAGTGGTTTTTTTGACAAAGGTGCATTTTCAAAAAGATCATTTTCAACAAGGTTTTTTAATGCAACTTCGGAAATGAAATTTTCGTTTGGCAAATAATACAAACTTATAATATTACCTTTAATTTGTTTTTTAAAGACATGGTACGTTTTATTTTTATAAGTAAAATTCTCATTAACGATTTCCATTTCAGTATCATCAATAAATGAATATAAAGTGGCGTTTAATCGAAGGACTTTGAATTTTGAATCTGGAATTTTTTGCATTGCTGCAACCCACTTCTGCTCCTTTTTAAGTGAAAACATAAGCTGATAACCTATTACATTATATAAAAATGTAGCAGTTAAAAGAAGGGTTAATAAAGCGAATGCTATTTTTTTCATTTTATAAAAATAAGAATTTTTTACGATGTTAACGTTAATTATTTTTTTATTTCAATTCAATTATTAGGGCTTCATAAGGTCGTAGAGAACTGACATTCAATTCCTTTACTTCGGCATAATTACTGCTAATTATTTTAGATTCTGCCAACGAAAATCCTGAATTAAAAGTTACATCATTTGATGTGAAATTTAGCGCAACCAACCATTTTTTCCCATCAAGTTCTCGTGTATATGCAAAAACAGATGGATTTAGCTCATCTACAATTTCAAATATACCATGAATTAATATTGGATTTGCTTTTCGTAATTTGACTAATTTTCTGAAATAATTTAGAGTCGAATTTGGGTCTTTCTCTTGTGCTTCAGCATTAACTGTTTCATAATTTTGATTCACTTTTAGCCAAGGTTTTCCAGATGTAAAGCCTGCATTTTTGGTTTTATCCCATTGAAAAGGTGTTCTACCGTTTTCTCGGGCAGTTTGCTTCTGACCCTCTAGAAAAGCCTTCAAATCGCCTCCATTATTTTTTAGTCCGATGTATTTATTTCGAGTATCAACATCTTGATAGTCATCGATAGAATTGAAACGAATATTCGACATTCCCAATTCGTCACCATAGTAATAATAAGGCGTTCCACGCATGGTCATTACAAATGTAGAAAGCATTTTGGAAGATATTTCTCTGAATTTAGGAGTGTCATTTCCAAATTTACTAACCATTCTTGGCTGATCATGATTGGCCAAAAATATTGCTAGCCAGCCTTTGTCCTTAAATTCTTTATCGTATCGTGAAAAGATGTTTTTATATTTTACAAGTCCAAAATCTGAAATGTGTTTTCCAATATCGACACTTTCAAAATGATAGGCCATATTGAGTTCTTTTCGTTCAGGATCAACAAATTGCATTGCTTCTTCTGGGGAACTTCCAGCGCCTTCGGCAACAGTCATAATATCATATTTGCTGTAAACTTCCCG
>CALPQA020000050.1 GCA_943325595.2 Auritidibacter sp. Marseille-P8566 | reverse complement strand
GGTAAAAGATGAATCTCAGAAAGATTTGAATCAATATTTGGATTTATTTATTGGATACAAACTTAAAATTAATAAAGCCTATAAATTAGGTTTACAAGACGGACAACAATACCAAGCTGAACTAAAATCCTATAGAACACAGCTTTCTAAAAATTATACTTCAGATTCTAAAGTTACCAAAGAACTTATCGAAGAAGCGTATCAACGTTCTTTAAAAGAAATAAAAGCTTCTCATATATTAATTTTGGCAGACGAAAACGCTTCTCCAGAAGATACATTAAAAGCCTATAATAAAGCACTTGATATCTACAAAAAAGCAATAGCTGGTGAAGATTTCGGGAAATTAGCAACAGACTATTCTCAAGATCCATCAGCAAAAGAAAACAAAGGTGATTTGGGTTATTTCTCTGCATTCAGAATGGTTTATGCCTTTGAATCAGTTGCTTATAAAACGCCAAAAGGAGGGATTTCGAAACCATTTCGCACCCGTTTTGGATACCATATAATTAAAGTGGAAGACATAAGAGACAACAGAGGAGAAGTTGCTGTTGCACATATTATGATTCTAACTCCAGAAGCAACTGCCGAAAATAAAGTTGATGTCGACAAACCAAAAACTACCATTCAGGAAATTTATAAAAAAATTCAACAAGGCGAAAAATTCGAAGATTTAGCCAAACAATTTTCAGAAGATAAATCATCGTCTTCTAAAGGTGGGGTTTTAAATCGATTTGGTTCAGGTCAGTTGAGTTCCGAAGAATTTGAAAAAGTAGCTTTCTCTTTAACAAAAGAAAATCCAATTTCAGAACCATTTAAAAGTCAATTCGGATGGCATATTGTTAAATTGATTGATAAATTTCCAGTGAAAACATTGGAAGAAATGCAGCCGGATTTAGAATCAAAAGTTAGTAAAGACGATCGTTCTAGATTAATTGTTGCTTCAATGACCGATAAATTGCATAAAAAATATCCAGTTAAAAGAGACGATAAGTTTTTTGGTGTCGTTTCAAAATTGGTTACCAATGATTTTTACGAAGGAAAATGGGATGTTCCTGCAGATACGAAACCATTTGATAAAAATTTATTTACTATAAATAAAGTAAAATCGGTTACAGGTACTGCTTTCTTGACGTATGTGAAAGCACAAGAAAAATCTCCAAACACCTTAAAACCAGTTGGTAAATTAGTAGAAAAGTTATATCAAAAATTCGTTGATCAAGAATTGAATCAATATTATGATGATAATTTAGAAAATGAATTCCCTGAATTTTCGGCTGTAATGGACGAATATCGCGACGGATTATTGCTTTTTGACTTAATGGAAAAAGAAATTTGGACAAAGTCAAAAACGGATACGTTAGGATTGAAAAGTTTTTATGATAAAAATTTAAAAAATTACAATTGGAAAAACAGATTGGATGTAGTTGTTCTATCTTCAACAAAATTGGATATTATAAAAAAAGCAACCAAGTTATTGAATCAAGATAAAACGCCAGATTTCATTAAAGAGAAATTAAATGAAAAAGATGGAGTTGTAAATATTATGACTAAAGTTGGGGTTTTCGAAGAAGGAAATGAAGCGCTGCCTAAAAATCTTAAATTTCAAAAAGGAATTTCCGAAATTCTTAAAGATGGGGAATATTACTTTGTAGTAAAAGTAAATGAAATTCTTCCTGCCGGTCCAAAAACGTTAGAAGAATGCAAAGGAAAAGCTATAAATGATTACCAACAATATTTAGAAGAAAATTGGGTTAAAGACTTGAAAAACGAATTTAAAGTAGAAGTTAATCAAGCCGTTTTTGAAAAAGTAAAAAAACAATTAAAGCCATAATTTACAAGAAATATTGCTTTTGAAAGTATTTAAATACAGAAATAGAATTAATAAAAATCGAATAAGATTTACCAGATAATGAAATTAACAAAAACAAAAATGAAATTTTTAAATACAAAAAAAGCACTTATTGCATTTCTTTTGGTTTTTTCCTTCGGAATGAATGCCCAAGAAATTATTAAAGAGAAAGTTGCTACGGATTCAGTGAAAGTGAAAACGGGTAAGCAAAAAGTAGATGGAATTATTGCTACAGTAGGTGATTATATCATTTTGGATTCAGATATTGATAAAGGATATTTGGAGATTTCTAGTCAAGGAAATTCAATAAAAGACATTTCGAGATGTCAAATGTTGGGTAAATTATTAGAAGATAAACTTTATGCGCACCAAGCAATTCAAGACAGTATCGTTGTGAAAGATGATGAGGTTAAGAAAATGATGGACGACAGATTGAACTACATGATTGAGCAAGTTGGTTCTTTGGAAAAAGTGGTTCAATATTATAAGAAAAATTCTGAAGAAGAATTCAGAACTTATTTTTTCGATATTCTAAAAGAAAATAAGTTGACCGAAGAAATGCAAAAAAAGATTGTTGATGCTGTAGAGGTTACACCTGAAGAAGTTCGTACATTTTTCAAAAAAATCCCTACTACTGAATTGCCAGTTTTTGGTTCAGAAATGGAAGTAGCACAAATTGTAATTACCCCTAAAGTTACTGAAGACGAAAAGCAGAAAGTAATTGAAAAACTCAAAGCTTTCAAGAAGGAAATTCAAGCAGGAGCGAGCTTTTTTAGTAAAGCCGTGCTGTATTCTGAAGATCCAGGTTCAAGATCAAACGGAGGTTTTTATAAAATGACGAGAAAGACTCCTTTTGTAAAAGAATTTAAAGATGTCGCTTTTGGCCTTGCAGAAGGGGAGATTTCAGAACCTTTTGAGACTGATTTTGGGTTTCATATTATTTACGTAGAAAAAATTAGAGGTCAGGAAATTGATTTACGTCACATCCTTTTAATTCCTAAAGTTTCGGATGAATCATTGAAGGAAGCAAGAGAAAAAATTACTTTAATCAAAAAAAGAATTGAGGATAAAGAAATTACATTTGCAGAAGCAGCAAGAACATTATCTGACGAAAAAGAAACTCGTGCTAATGGAGGTGTTTTGATTAATCCTAAAACTCAAGATACACGTTTTGAATTGACAAAAATGGATCCTTCATTATATAGTAATGTTTCTAGTTTGAAAGAAGGAGAAATTTCTACACCATTAGCCGAAGAAGACCAATCTGGGAAAAAGAAATTCAAACTTTTAACAGTTACAAATCGTATCAATGAGCATACTGCGGATTATGCCAAAGATTATTTGAAAATTAAAGGAATTGCTTTAAAAGAAAAACAAATCAAAGAAATTGGTAAATGGTTTAATGAAAAAATCAAAGAAACCTATATCAAAATTAACGGAGAATATAGAGATTGTGTTTTTACAAACAATTGGTTAAAGAAATAATATTCAATCTCCAGTAATCAGTTTCTAGCGTAAAGATCTTATAATCAAAAGCTAATCTAAAATACTATTTTAATGTCTGACGTAGCTGAAATAAATAAATTGGTTCAAAAGCGACTTGAACTTAAAGTTGAAATTGCAAAAATAATTGTTGGTCAAGAAGAAGTTGTTGATCAAATTCTGTTGAGTATATTTTCTGGTGGTCATGCACTTTTAGTTGGTGTTCCTGGATTAGCAAAAACCTTAATGGTAAATACTATTGCACAGGCTTTGGGATTGGATTTCAAAAGAATTCAATTTACACCAGATTTAATGCCCTCGGATATCTTAGGAAGTGAAATCTTAGACGAAAATCGACAGTTCAAATTCTTGAAAGGACCTATTTTTTCTAATATTATTTTGGCCGATGAGATCAATAGAACGCCACCAAAAACGCAAGCAGCTTTATTGGAAGCGATGCAAGAACGTGCTGTAACTATTGCGGGTCATAACTATAAATTATCGTTGCCGTATTTCGTTTTGGCAACGCAAAACCCAATCGAGCAAGAAGGAACCTATCCTTTGCCGGAAGCGCAATTAGACCGTTTTATGTTTTCCATAAAATTAGATTATCCTTCTTTTGCTGAAGAAGTTCAAGTGGTTAAAAGCACAACTTCGGATGCGAATATCACTGTAAATCCGTTGTTCAATTCACAAGAAATTATCGATTTCCAGCAGTTGATTCGTAGAATTCCTGTTGCCGATAATGTAATAGAATATGCGGTAACTTTAGTAAGTAAAACACGTCCAGATAATGCGCTTTCAAACGATTTTGTAAAAAACTATATCGATTGGGGAGCAGGTCCAAGAGCGTCACAAAACCTGATTTTAGCGGCCAAAGCCAATGCTGCTTTCAACGGGAAATTCTCACCAGATATTGAAGATGTGAAAGCGGTTGCAACAGGAATATTAAGACACCGTGTGGTAAAAAATTACAAAGCGGATGCAGAAGGAATTTCTATCGAAAAAATTATCGATTCTTTGTTGTAATACAATAGAATAAGTGAAAAGCCTCAAATTTTAGAAATAAGATTTGAGGCTTTTTTAGTTTGATAAATTAATTACATTTTTTAACTAGCTTATTGTGAAATAGCTTGTAGAAGCGATTCATTGCTTATTTATAAAGATTATAAGGAATTTTTTAAATTCACTCATTCCGAATTTGATAAAAAAAATACTATTATTTATAAATTTGGTAATATTTTATTCTTTTTTTAATTATAATTTAATAAAAAACGATTGAAGTTGCTTTTTATCAATAATAATTGTTTCAAATGCTACTTTTATTAAAATATCTTTAATATTAATTGGAATTGATTAAATTTGTGACCTAATAAACTAATTCAGATTACTATGGCTTTTGATATTGATATGATTAAAAAGGTTTACGACACTATGTCTTCTCGCGTTGATAAAGCAAGAGAAATCGTTGGTCGACCATTAACTTTAACAGAGAAAATTTTATATTCACACCTTTGGGAAGGAACGCCTTCGAAAGCATTTAAAAAAGGAGTTGACTATGTTGACTTCGCTCCAGACCGTGTTGCGTGTCAAGATGCGACTGCACAAATGGCTTTATTGCAATTTATGCATGCTGGAAAACCTAAAGTTGCCGTGCCTACAACTGTGCATTGTGACCACTTGATCCAAGCCAAAGTTGATGCAGTAACCGATTTAGCGCGTGCCAAATCACAAAGTAGTGAAGTATTTGATTTCCTATCTTCAGTATCAAATAAATACGGAATCGGTTTCTGGAAACCAGGAGCAGGTATTATCCACCAAGTAGTTTTAGAAAATTATGCATTTCCAGGTGGAATGATGATTGGAACCGATTCACATACTGTAAATGCAGGTGGATTAGGTATGTTAGCCATTGGTGTTGGTGGTGCCGATGCAGTAGATGTTATGTCAGGAATGGCTTGGGAATTGAAATTTCCTAAATTAATCGGAGTAAAATTAACTGGAAAATTATCAGGTTGGACAGCTCCAAAAGATGTAATCTTGAAAGTTGCTGGAATCTTAACTGTAAAAGGAGGAACTGGAGCAATCGTTGAATATTTTGGCGAAGGTGCAACGGCAATGTCGTGTACAGGAAAAGGAACTATTTGTAATATGGGTGCTGAAATTGGAGCAACCACTTCTACTTTTGGATACGACGATTCTATGAGCCGTTATTTACGTTCTACAAACAGAGCTGATGTAGCCGATGCTGCAGATAAAGTAGCCGCTTATTTAACAGGTGATGCTGAAGTATATGCAAACCCAGAGCAGTATTTCGACCAAGTAATAGAAATTAATTTATCAGAATTAGAGCCGCATTTAAACGGTCCTTACACACCAGATTTATCAACTCCAATTTCTAAAATGAGAGAGGAAGCGATAAAAAATAACTGGCCTTTAAAAATTGAAGTAGGGTTAATTGGTTCTTGTACCAACTCCTCTTATGAAGATATTGCTCGTGCCGCCTCATTAGCGAAACAAGTAACCGAAAAAAACCTTAAAACAAAAGCAAAATTCACCATTACTCCAGGATCTGAAGTTGTGCGTTACACTATTGAGCGTGATGGATTTATTGATACATTCGATAAAATTGGAGCGACTGTTTTTGCAAATGCTTGTGGACCATGTATCGGAATGTGGGACAGAGAAGGAGCAGAGAAAGAAGAACGCAATACTATCGTTCACTCATTCAACCGTAATTTCTCAAAACGTGCCGATGGAAATCCAAACACCTTGGCATTCGTAGGTTCACCAGAATTAGTTACCGCTCTTGCAATAGCTGGAGATTTAGGTTTCAATCCGTTAACAGATAAATTAATCAACGAAGACGGAGAAGAAGTAATGTTAGACGAACCAACAGGAAATGAATTGCCTCCAAAAGGTTTTGATGCCGAAGACCCAGGTTTTCAAGCACCAGCCGAAGATGGTTCAGGAGTTCAAATCTTGGTAAGTGAAACTTCAGAGCGTTTGCAATTGCTTGCGCCGTTTACTGCTTGGGACGGAAAAAACATTACAGGAGCTAAATTATTGATCAAAGCATTCGGAAAATGTACGACTGATCACATTTCTATGGCGGGACCATGGTTGCGTTTCCGTGGACATTTAGATGCTATTTCTAATAATATGTTGATTGGAGCAATTAATGCATTCAACCAAAAAACAAATAATGTAAAAAACCAATTAACAGGTCAATACGATGCAGTTCCTGCTGTAGCACGTGCATACAAAGCGGCTGGAATTCCTTCTGTAGTTGTGGGAGATCACAATTATGGTGAAGGTTCTTCAAGAGAACACGCAGCAATGGAGCCTCGTTTCTTAGGCGTAAAAGCCGTATTGGTAAAATCATTTGCACGTATTCACGAAACCAACTTGAAAAAACAAGGAATGTTAGGTTTAACGTTTGCTAACGAAGCTGATTACGATAAAATCCAAGAAGATGACACAATTAACTTCGTAGATTTAGTTGATTTTGCACCAGGGAAACCGTTAACATTAGAATTCGTTCACGCAGATGGTTCAAAAGATATCATCTTGGCAAACCACACCTACAACGAAGGTCAAATTGGCTGGTTTGTTGCAGGTTCAGCATTGAACTTAATTGCTGCTGGAAAAGCATAATCACATTTTTAATTATACTTAAAACGCGCTGTGTGAACAGCGCGTTTTTTTATTCTTTTCACTTTCATTTCTAAAAAAGTCACCCACGAATTACACGAATTTTCACTAATTAATTCGTGGTAATCTGTGGCAAAAACCACCCACAGAATTCTCTAAATACTTTGTGATTCTTTGTGTTCCTTTGTGATCTTTGTGATAAAAAAAACCAAAACCGCAGGTTTTAAAATCAGTTTAATCAGTGCAATCCGTGGCAAAAAAACAACTTTAATATAATCAACCGATTGTTTTCCCAAAGCAAATGCTATTGGCAACACCTTTATAATTCCCGTAATTTTCTATTTTTTCATAACCATTTTTGAGGTATAACCCAATCGCTTCTACTTGCATAATTCCCGTTTCTAAAATGCATTTTGCAGTGCCTAATTCTTTCGCCCAAGCTTCTAATTCAGTCAGAATTTTGGAAGCAATTCCCTTGTTGCGATGCAATTCTGGGACATACATTCGTTTGATTTCCACAGTATTTTCGGTATACGTTCTAAACGCTCCACATCCTATAGGTGTGTTATTTTCATAAACCACAAGCACTTCATTGAGCACCACCGTTTGATTCAAATCCGCATAAAAAGCATGATCTTCTCCGTCAAGAATTTTCAAGATGAAATCCAATTCAACGACTAATTTTTTGAAATCAGGATTTTCGGAGTGGGTTCGTAAGAATGAAATCATAGTTTATTTTTTTTATTTGGGCATGCCCCTCGAAAAGTTCGGGTCAGGCTGTTCGTTGCAATCTCTGCTCCACTGCGTTCCACAGAGGATTTCCTCTACCATCCTTCATGCGACTTCGACAACGCTATTTCCAATTGTAACTTTGTTTTGTCTATCTGAATTGAACCGTTGATTTGTCAATCTGAATTTATTTCAGATTCTTAAAGATACTGAAACAAGTTCAGCAAGACAAACTATTGGTAACGTTCTGGCACTACAGCGGGTTTGGGACTAAATTAAGCTCTATTTTCGGATTTGCCAAATCATCCCAAATACAAAACCATCTTTCCATTAAGCCCAATGCCCAAATCCGTTGTAGTGGCTGTTATGTGGGGGTTGTTTTGTCGAAATTCCGATTTGACCGCAAACTTTTCACGCTTCTGCTTTTTGGTTCGTAATTTCAATTTTCCGTTTCGATTGCTATGAAATTCTTCTTAATAAACGTAGGAATTAATAAAATCAAAACGATTAGTAAACAAAACAATAACGAAAGCCATATTCTAAATGGATTAAAAATCGGTAACGAAAATAATCCTATTGACAAGATGAAAAATATCCAAGTAAATGCTTTTTTCTTCAAAATTGAAGTTAACAGGTTCTGAATTAATACAATGATAAAAAAAGCAAGTATAATAAAAGGAAATACAGTTCCTATAACTAGTTTTTGATTTGGAGTTATCGTTAAATAAACTAATGCAAGGAGGAAGGAATAAAATACAGTTTGTATTATACTATTTAAAAATCCAAATACTAATATTCGTTTCATATTTCAAATCATATAAAATTATTTTCTGCTTAATCTAAATTGCTTTGTTTTCTCTGAATTCCGATTTTCACACTTCTGCTTTTCAGGTTTCAATTTTTCAAGTTTCTGCTGGCAAGTTCCAACTTTCACGCTTCTGCTTTGTATATTTCTTGCGGAAACAAAAGTTTATTTTCTGATTGATTTTATCTGCGTAATTTCGGCACAACTCCCACATAACTTATATATATGCGCTACAAAGTAGCGCCTATCGCCCCAAATTTGGTTAGATTGTCGCTACTCACTAGCGTATTTAGTTCAAATATAGGTATTACTTGATTACAAATCGTCAGAGTGGCTTTTTTTATATTCAAATGTTTAGTTTCTTTAGAATCCTAAACCGAAATTCTTTTATCGAGGTTTGCGCGAAGGATGGCAGCGGAAATCCCACGCTTTTGGGCGTGGATTGCAGCGAACAGCCTGACCGAGTTTAATGATTGCTTCATTATTCGCAATGACATTCTAAACGAGGGCGCGCCCAAAAAACAACTTTTGATGCAAAGGTTAGTTTCTATTTTTGCCTTTTAATGCCGTAATCAAAAAAAATCCTATCTTTAGCCAAACCAAAACCTACTAT
>CALPQA020000049.1 GCA_943325595.2 Auritidibacter sp. Marseille-P8566 | reverse complement strand
CCCAAGAGAAGCCGACGTCGTTCGTTTGTATTTCGGACTTGGCGACCAACACCCAATGACTTTAGAAGAAATTGGCGAAACTTTCGACCTAACTCGGGAGCGCGTTCGTCAGATTAAAGAAAAAGCAATCCGCAGATTAAAACATACTTCAAGAAGCAAAATCTTGAAAACATATTTAGGATAAACTCGTCATAAAGTCGAAAGTCATAAAGTCTTAATGTAAAACTCCGGAATCATTTTCGGAGTTTTTTTTTGGGCGTGCCCTCGTTTAGATCATTGCGTGTCACGAAGCAATCTGTGGTAAACTCGGTCAGGCTATTCGCTGCAATCCACGCTCAAAAGCGTGGGATTTCCTCTACTATCCTTCACGCAAACGTGCAGAATTCGAAACAAAAACCCCGATTTAATATTGCCAACAACCAATGTGATTTCGCCAATTACATTAAAATAACTATTTTTGTACAAACAACACTACTAAAATGAAAAATACAATTATTGCCCCATCCGTACTTGCTGCCGATTTCGCCAACCTACAGCGCGACATCGAAATGATAAACAACAGCGAAGCCGATTGGTTTCACATTGACATTATGGATGGCGTCTTTGTTCCCAATATTTCCTTTGGAATGCCCGTTTTGGAAGCCATTTCAAAACATGCCAAAAAAACAATCGATGTGCATTTAATGATTGTAGATCCCGATCGTTATATAAAAACGTTCAAAGATTTAGGCGCTGATATTCTTACCGTGCATTATGAAGCGTGCACCCATTTGCACAGAACTTTACAGGCCATAAAAGCCGAAGGAATGAAAGCTGGTGTTGCACTAAATCCACATTCCAATATTGATTTATTGGAAGATGTAATAAACGACATCGATATGGTTTGTATCATGAGCGTGAATCCTGGCTTTGGCGGACAATCCTTCATTGAAAATACCTATTCAAAAATTGAGAAGTTAAAAGCTTTAATAAATCGTAAAGGCGCTTCAACCATTATAGAAATTGACGGCGGTGTAACCAATAAAAATGCCGTACAATTAGTGCAAGCTGGTGCCGATGTTTTAGTAGCAGGAAATTACGTTTTCAAAGCCGAAAACCCAACACAAACAATTGCCGATTTAAAAAAATCGACGACACTTTAGAGCTTAAAAAGCAATAAAAAGCGGCAATTTCTAAAAAAATAAATTAGAAATTGCGGCTTTTTTTTAAATTAAAAACTAATATTGACTCAACAAGTATTTTAATAAATCTGTTGTCGTTACAATACCTACCAAGATATCTCCTTCACAAACTGGCAAAGCATGGAATTCCCTATTGGATAAAATTTCTGCAACTTCTTTAATAGTTGTTTGTGGTGAAACTGTTATTACTTTTTTCACCATTACTTGTTCCAGAGAAAACAAATTATATACAGTAGCGTCTACAACTTCTGCATCGTCATCTGCGGCATCTACAAAAGAGATTCTCAACAAGTCTGAGTAGCTCAACATTCCAATGATTTTATCTCCGCTTACTACTGGAATGTGCCTTATTTTGTGTTTTTTAAATAGTTTTTCGGCTTTGGTCAAATTGTCAGTTAAATTGAGTTTAACCAAATTAGAAGCCATTATCGTAGAAATGGGAGTTTGCTTTTTCATAATAATTACAATTGGTTTGAGCCTACACATAAAGTTACGGATAATAAACGTTTTTACTTCACATAGGTATGTTAAGTTTCAATGGCGCATAATAAAAAACTCCTTGAAACAAATTCATGTTTCAAGGAGTTCCGTGACCGCGGCAGGGTTCGAACCTGCAACCCTCAGAGCCGAAATCTGATATTCTATCCAGTTGAACTACGCAGCCATTATTTTAGATTGTAAGATTTTAGACTTCTTAGAATCTAAAAAATCTATTTTTAAACCAATAATTTCTTTACAATTGTAGAAATGGTTTTTCCTTCAGCGGTACCGCCTAATTGTGCAGCTGCCAATCCCATAACTTTTCCCATTGAAGCGATTCCTGAAGCGCCTGTTTCGGCAATTATTTTTGCAATAATCGCTTCTACTTCTGCTTCGCTTAGTTGTGCTGGCAAGAATTTTTCGATCACAGCAATTTGCGCTAATTCTGGTTCAGCTAAATCCAAACGATTTTGTTCGGTAAAGATTTTTGCGCTGTCTTTTCTGGTTTTTACCAATTTTTGCAACAACTTAATTTCTTCGTGTTCAGAGATTTCTTCTTTGCTTCCAGAAGCAGTTTGAGCCAACAAAATTTCTGATTTTATGGCGCGTAGTGCTTCCAATGCAATGGTATCTTTTGCTCTCATTGCGGTTTTAATGTCGTCCATTAATCTTGCTGATAAACTCATATCGTATTGTGTTAATTTATTAAATCGTTTAATTGTTGAATCGTTACTAAAAGTTATTTTGAAAACGAATCTATTTTGCCCCAGATGGTAGTGAAAAGCTTTATTGGAGAAAATGGATTTTTTTCTTGGACTTAAAAAGCGACTTTAGAAGCTCTTTTAAGGCCGTTGAAAAAAGCATTTTCGAGAAAAAACTTGTAGCGAACAGCTGGATTAAGGCCCTGCAAATTTATAGAATTTTAATTGAATTAACAACAGATTCGATTGTTGTTCCTATAAAAAGTCAATCTTGGAGACGAGGCAAAAAATAACCCGAAAATCGAATTGACTTTCGGGCTAGATTTCTGTTAATTTGTTTTTGTTAATCTACATTATCGTGCAAAAATGAATTATTTGAACGCAACTGATTGTCGTTATTGCTGTCTCTCCCAAGGGAAATTCTTGAATTTGCATTGTTTGTCTGAGGATTTGAAAGGTCAACTCCAGATCTTTTGTAAGCGGGTTCTTTTTCATATTCTTCCACTCTTGATGGGTTGTTATGAAATTTATAATTGAATTCTTTCAATTTTCTTCTTCTTTCGTCAGCAATGATTTTTGACGATTCTTCGATAGACATTTCCATTGGGGAAATTTCGTCAGCAAAAGGATTCGAATTAGTTGAAAAATCAACTTGTTTCAACGTGATGTTCAATTCCTCAGCAATTGGTTCTTCAACAATTGCAGCTGCTGGTTTTGAATTAGAAAGCTCATTTTCGATGTCCATATACTCTTCAAGAGAATATTTGATAATGCCACTTTGGTTCAATTCGGTCATTGAAACGAATTGCAAAGGATCATTTACCTTGATGTCTTTGGTTTCATCTGTTAAATGAAATAAGATATTTTCCTCTTTTGGCGCTTCTGTTTTCGCTATTGGCAAGTCGAACGAAAAGGTAATTTGTTCCTCTTCATAGATTGTTGCTTGTGGCTCACGAACGGTTTCAATTTCTTTTACTTCTGGAGTAGAAAAATAATATTCTCTTTCTAATTCAGGTGCAACGATTTCGAAAGTTACTTCGATATTTTTTATGAATTCTGATGTTGGAACCAAATCCATTTTGAATGTTGGCGTTGCAATCTCTTCAATTTGAGCAACTTCTTCCGCTTCGTCTTCAATTAATTCGAAGATTATTTTTTCTTCATTTTGAGGAACTACTTCCTCAAATGCCAAAAAATCAAATCCTGGAATTGCTTTATTTCTCGATAAATCCTGAACTAATTTTTGCTCACCATCTAAAGTATGAATGATTTTTTTAGGTTCTGTATTTACGATTTCATTTTGTTGTTCTACGTTAAATCCTGTAGCAATTATAGTAACTGCCACGGCATCTCCAAGAGAATCGTCTTCACCAACACCCATTATAATATTGGCGTTGTGCCCTGCTTCTACTTGAATGTGGTCGTTGATTTCTCCAATTTCATCAATTGTGATTTCATTAGTTCCAGAAACGATAAGCAACAATACGTTTTTGGCACCTGCAATTTTATTATCATTTAACAACGGAGAATCTAATGCCGAAATAATAGCTTCTTTCGCACGGTTTTCTCCACTTGCTGTAGCTGAACCCATTATAGCAGTTCCACTGTTTGACAATACTGTTTTTGCGTCTTTTAAATCGATATTTTGAGTATAGTGATGCGTGATTACTTCAGCAATTCCTCTCGAGGCTGTTGCCAAAACTTCATCCGCTTTAGAGAAACCAGCTTTGAAACCTAGATTTCCGTAAACTTCTCTCAGTTTGTTATTATTGATAACAATCAAAGAATCGACTTGTTTTCTTAATTTTTCAACTCCTAATAACGCTTGTTCTTGACGTACTTTTCCTTCAAATTGAAAAGGAATAGTTACAATTCCAACCGTTAGAATGTCTCTTTCTTTGGCCAATTGCGCAATAACGGGAGCAGCACCAGTTCCTGTTCCACCACCCATTCCTGCAGTGATAAAAACCATTTTGGTATTGCTGTCCAACATTTTTTCGATGTCGGCAATGCTTTCAATAGCGGATTGTTGACCCACTTCTGGATTGGCACCTGCACCAAGACCTTCGGTTAGATTTACCCCTAATTGAATTTTATTTGGTACGGAACTGTTTTCCAATGCTTGCGAATCAGTATTACAAACGATGAAATCAACACCTTTAATTCCTTGACGGAACATGTGGTTGATCGCATTGCTTCCTCCTCCACCTACACCTATTACTTTTATTACATTTGATTGGTTCTTTGGTAAATCAAATGAAATACTTCCAAAATCTGAGTTGCTTGTCATAATATTGGTTTTTACTCTTTATTAATTATTCTATTTTTTTACTTCTTTCGGCTTGGGGCAAAAAGAGACTTGCTTTTTTATTTTGCTTTTAGACTACTCTGCGTTATCCAAAAATTCTTTAATTTTATCGACATATTTATCAAAAAATGATTTTCTGATTTTTGTTTCTGTCGATTCTTCTACAACCATTTTAACTTGAACCTTTTCTTCTTCAACTTTTTGAACAGGCACTTCAATTTCTTGAACTTGAACGACTGGCTCTCTGTAAACATTTACTTTTTCAGGTGCCGAAAAACTAATTCTAACAGCACTTTGCGAATTATTTTCTATTGAATTCATTACCAATCCAACCGCTGTTGCGTATAATGGACTTGATATTTCTTCATCAGAATTTCCTGCTAAATGTTCATTTGGATATCCAATTCTCGTATCCATTCCTGTAATGTATTCTACTAGCTGTTTGATGTGTTGCAATTGCGCTCCACCTCCGGTTAGTACAATTCCTGCAATCAATTTACGTCTTGGATCTTCGTGGCCATAGGCTTTGATTTCAACAAAAATTTGCTCAATAATTTCAACTACACGAGCATGAATTATTTTTGACAAATTTTTCAGTGAAATTTCCTTTGGTTCTCTTCCTCTTAAACCTGGAATAGAAACAATTTCGTTGTCTTTATTTTCTCCTGGCCAAGCCGAACCGAATTTCACTTTCAATAATTCAGCTTGCTTTTCGATGATAGAACAGCCTTCTTTGATGTCGTCTGTAATTACATTTCCTCCAAAAGGAATAACGGCAGTATGGCGAATAATTCCATCTTTAAAAATAGCCAAATCGGTAGTTCCACCACCAATATCTATCAAAGCTACACCTGCTTCTTTTTCTTCTTGACTCAAAACTGCATCTGCCGAAGCCAATGGTTCCAATGTTAATCCTGACAATTCTATGCCTGAACTTTGAATACATCTTCCTACATTTCTGATAGAAGATGCTTGTCCAACCACCACGTGAAAGCTTGATTCCAATCTTCCACCGCACATTCCAATTGGTTCTTTTATTTCCGATTGCCCGTCAATTTTAAATTCTTGAGGCAAAACGTGAATAATTTCTTCTCCTGGAAGCATCGCTAATTTATGAACTTGATTGATTAACAAATCAATGTCTTTATCTCCAATTACTTCTTCTGCATTGCTTCTACTGATGTAATCGCTGTGCTGAATACTGCGAATGTGTTGCCCTGCGATTCCAACAACTACATCTTTAATTTTGTAACCTGAATTATTTTCTGCTTCTTGAACTGCCTGTTGAATAGATTGAATTGTTTGCGTGATATTATCTACGACACCTCTTTTCACACCTAAGCTTTTGGATTTTCCAATTCCAAGAATCTCAAGTTTCCCATACTCATTTTTTCTTCCAATCATTGCGACAATTTTTGTTGTCCCAATGTCTAATCCTACTGCAATGTTCTCTTTTTCCATAACCTTTTATTTTGTGCACACGACTTGCTGTGTGAACCTCAGATTTATTTTTTTATAATTTACTAATAAACTATCTGCTTCTGCTTTTTGAAAAAACGCTTTGTATTTTTTGAATTTTGCCTCAATATTTATGGCTCTTCCAAAATCTATAACGTAATCGTAATTTCTATTGGACATGATTAATGCGCCAGTGGGCAAAACTTCTATACCAATTATATTTTTTTTCAAAAAAGCATCATCATAAATAAATCGAAATAATTTATTTAATTCTTCGCTATTTTCATTGTTAACAGCACCCAAAATCAATGGAACTCTCGCCGTAAAACTATCTGACAATGGCATTTTACTACCTTGATAATCAAAATAAAAAGACCCATTTTCATCGAAAACTCTTGCTACTGGTGACTTTTGTTTTACCACAGCTTTTAGGACGCCATCGATACTCACAAATACTTCCGATTTCTCAATCATATTGTGGCGGTCAAGGGATTTTTCCAATTTGTTCAAATCTACCTTATCTTTTTGGAGGATTTGCACACTCTGATTATTTTCTATTAACAATTTATTAACCGTTTCATGCGTCACTAAAAGTTCGTCATTTCCAAGAAAAACGACCACCGATTTCGACAATTTTCGCTCTGCATTTCGCTTTGATGAAAAAGAAAAAAGAAAAATCACAGCCAGAACCATAAGCAGTAATCTTACATTTATCCAGATATTTTTCCAATTCATTTTTTTCATTATAATCTTTTTTATGCTATTCAAATTTGTTTTTAAAAAATCAACTTATTTTTTGAGCAAAGCTTCTTTAATCGAATGGACCAATTCACCAATATCTCCAGCTCCAATAGTCACAATTATTTTTGCATCACTTTTTAATATCGTTGAAATTAAATCCAATTTAGAAACCACTTTCTTGTGCTCATTTGTCATTTTTCCCAACAACCAATTCGACGTAATTCCTTCCATCGGCAATTCACGCGCTGGATAAATATCTAATAAAAGTACTTCGTCAAACGCAGAAAGGCTTTTTGCAAAATCATCTGCAAAATCTTTAGTTCTACTGAACAAATGGGGCTGAAAAATAGCCAATACTTTTTGATTTGGATACAATTCTGAAACTGCTTGGTGCACCGCATTTATTTCTGTTGGATGGTGCGCATAATCGTCTATGTAAACTAAATCGGTTTCTTTTATTTGATAGGAAAATCTTCTCTTAATTCCTTTGAATGATTTTAATGCTTTCGCAATTGCATCGTTAGAGGTACCGTAGGTTTTTGCCATTGCCAATGCCATCAACGCATTTGTTAAATTGTGTTTCCCTGGTAATCCAAATTCCAAATTCGATATAATTTCTGTTGGCGTTTGTACATCAAACACATAATTCCCATTTTCAATTCTCACATTGAAAGCCTTAAAATTTGCTTCTTCATTCACCGCAACAGTAACTCCTTCTAAAGGTAAGTTTTTAGTTATGAAAAGCAGGCTTTTATCTGAAACTTTATCAGCAAATTCCACAAAAGAAGCTTCAATTGCGGCACTATCACCATAAATATCTAAATGATCGGCGTCCATAGACGTAATACAGGCAATATTGGGATACAAATGCAAAAAAGATCGGTCAAATTCATCAGCTTCGACAACGGTTATCGTTTTCCCATTTCCAATCAAATTAGAATTGTAATTTTCTACAATCCCACCTAAAAAAGAAGTCACATCGGCGCCACTTTCATATAAAATATGCCCTAAAATACTTGATGTTGTTGTTTTTCCGTGTGTTCCTGCAACTGCAAAACAAAACGTCTCTTTTGTAATAATTCCTAAAACCTCCGCTCTTTTCTTTACATTGAAATCTCTTTCCAAGAAATAATTCCATTCTGAATGGGTGATTGGAACTGCGGGCGTAATAATCACCAACGTATTCTCAATGAAATAATCTGTTGGAATTAGATTAATATTGTCTTCAAAATGAATGTTGATGCCGCTTGATGTCAATTCTTTTGTAAGTTCGGTTTCGGTTTTATCATACCCAGATACATTCTTACCGATGGTTTTGAAATAACGCGCCAAAGCACTCATTCCGATTCCTCCGATTCCTATGAAATAGACGTTCTGTATTTGGTTTAAGTTCATTAAAATAGTCTAAATGTTTGTTTGTTTTTTAATGTCAATTTCAATAGCAATTTCAATTTTAAAAGTCCAATTCCTATTAAAAATTATTTTATATTTTTATTTATTTCAATTTTTCTTTACTTTCTGCTATTGCAATTGCTATTGCTTTTTGCTGTTGTAATTTCTATTGTATCAATTTCATAATTTCATCTACAATATCACTCGTAGCATGAATTTTTGCTAATTTTTTTATATTTTCTGATAGTTGCTTTTGCAAATTTTCATTGGCAACTAAATCGCTAAAAATAGTATTGAATTTTTCATCCAATTCACTTTCCTTAAGCAACAGTGCGCCATTTTTATCTACAATGGCTTTGGCATTTTTGGTTTGATGGTCTTCAGCAACATTTGGCGATGGAATGAAAATTACAGGTTTCCCCACAATACACAACTCCGAAACCGATGAAGCGCCTGCTCGTGAAATCACAAAATCTGCGGCAGCATAAACCAAATCCATTCGGTCTATAAAAGCTAAAACCTGAATATCGGTTGTTGGTTTTTGGTTGTTGGTTGTTGGTTGATTGGCATTTTCATTATATTTATTATATTGATCAAAATAGAATTTTCCGCATTGCCATATAATCTGTACGTTTTGTGAGGTGAAAAAATCAAGTTCTTTTTCGATTAATTGATTTACTCTTCTTGCCCCAAGGCTTCCTCCAAGAACCAAAAGCGTTTTTTTGGAAGCATCCAAATTGAAATATTTAAGGGCTTCTTCACGTTTGCTTTCAATGTCAATTAAATCTTGACGCACTGGGTTTCCTGTGAGAATCATCTTTTCTTTTGGAAAAAACCGCTCTAAATTTTCATAGGCCACACAAATTTTACTGGCTTTTTTACTCAATAGTTTATTGGTAATTCCAGGAAATGAATTTTGTTCTTGAATAAGTGAAGGTATTTTTTTTATTCCTGCCATAAATAACATGGGGCCACTTGCATAACCCCCAACACCTGCCATGGCATCTGGTTTGAACTCATTGATG